>NZ_JCAJRU010000058.1:0-22409 GCF_059447605.1 Paenibacillus sp. N119s
AAGCATAACGTTTTACAGGAATCATCCCTGCCTCAAAACCATATCTACCTGCACGTACAGCCAGCTTCATGGCCTCAGCCATTCTCACAGGATCCTTCGCTCCCGAGACAGCTGTATTCAGCAAAACACCATCTGCCCCCAATTGCATTGCCATTGCTGCGTCACCAGGTGAGCGAATACCAGCATCGACAATGACCGGAACTTCCGCTTGTTCAATAATCAACTCTAATGAAAATGGATTGAGCAACCCATGTCCTGTACCAATGGGGGACGCCCCAGGCATAACGGCATGTACTCCGAGCTCTTGTAACCTCTTCGCTAGTATCACATCATCCGATATGTAGGGCAGTACAACAAAACCTTCCTCTAGCAGCTTTTCACTAGCTTTCAACGTTTCAAAAGGGTCAGGCAACAGCGTCTTGCTATCCCCAATGACCTCCACCTTAATCATATCGCACAAGCCGGAGGCTTTTGCCAACTTAGCAATACGGATTGCCTCTTCTGCTGTAGTTGCTCCTGCTGTGTTGGGAAGAAGTGTATACCGGCTCAAATCCAGCGTATCGAGAAAATGTTCCTTGTCCCGTTCCTCCAAATTCAGTCTGCGTACGGCGAACGTTAATATTTCCGTCTCAGCAGCCTCTACAGCTTGGGATTGGATGTCCAGATCCGAGAATTTCCCTGTTCCCAGTAACAGCCTAGAGGTAAAAGATGCTTTTCCAATGGTTAACATGATCAACCGCCTCCTACAAAATGTACAATTTCCAAGCAATCTCCATCCTTAAGCACCGTTTCATGATGATCTTCACGGGTCAATATATGCCGATTCAGCTCTACCACTACGGTTTTCACCTTTAAATCAAGTTCATGCAGCAACTGATCTACACGAGTGATTCGATTAGAAATGGTCATGCTCTGTCCGTTAATGGTCAGCTTCATAAACTTTCCTCCTTGAGAAGTTCAGAAGAAAATTTGCTTATTCCAAGTTCAGCCGCATCAGCCCCTTTAAGCATAGCGGCCATCGCTCGCCCAGTCGCATCACTAAGCAGGACACCGTTGCGATAATGCCCGACTGCAGCATAGGCGCCCTCCACCCCAGGAACAGGACCAATAAAAGGTCGCTCCGCTGCTGCCTGCGGACGTAAGCCTGCCCAAGCACGTATAAAAGAAGCTTCGTGTACACACGGTAACCAAACAGATGCACGTTCCAACAGCCCCTTTAATCCTCCCGCGGTCACCTCTTTGTCATATTGATGTGGAAGACTCGTGGCGCCTATCCAAAGCTCGTTATTCTGTTTAGGTACGAGGTAAACATCGTCGGCATAAATGGTATAATCCAACGGATGATCTTTCAAAGATACAGCTACCGCTTCGCCCTTGACCGGATAAAGTGGATAATCAAATCCAATCTGCCCTAGCAGTTTTGAGCTGTCCAAACCTGCAGCAATCACGACCTGATCGCAGGAAAAGAAACCAATGTCCGTTCGCACACCGCAAACTCGACCGCCCTGTATGACCAGTTCCTTAGCTTGAGTTCCAGACCATATTGTTGCTCCCAGCACCGCAGCTGCCCCTGCATAAGCCCGGCAAAGCTGGACAGGGGCCACTTGTGTCTCCTTCGAACGATAGATAGCACCAATTACTTGATCTGCCAAGCCCGGAATCCGTCGTGCCACTTCCCTGGCATCCCACCAAACGTGACAATCATCCTCTCGCATCTTAGCAGCATTCCAGCGTTTTTGCCCCTCTGCTTCCGAACGAAAAGGAGTCACAAAGCCTTCAGTACGAAATTGCACTGAAATACCCGATAAACGCTCCAAATCACTGACAAGTTCAGGGAATGCATCTCGACTTGCACGGGCAAATCGCGCCAGTTCATGGTCTGTGAATTCTTCACTTTCCGCTGCCAGCATTCCCACCGCTGCTCCTGATGCTCCCTCACCGGGGATCCATCGTTCCAGCATAATTGTACTTCGTCCCTCCTTGGCCACATGATAAGCAATGGAACTGCCGATCACGCCTCCACCTATGACCAAACATTCAGCGTGTGCTATCGCTTTGGTCTCTGTATGTGTCTCTGACATTTATCCCCTGTCTCCTATCTGGTGAGTATTCAACTTTCTTTAGTCCGTTTTCTAGCTTCAGATTCGCGAATTACAAGATCCACCATTCGCCTATATTCCATCGCTGCTGCAATGGGGGACTCAGCTTCCCAAATACCAGACATCACGGCAATTCCGCTTGCTCCAGCATAATAAAGCTCTGGAACATGGTGCGGTTGTATGCCGCCGAGCGCAATCACGGGGATGTCCGACAATCTGCATATGCGTTCTAGCTGTGCTATCCCCCGCGGTACAAGATCGGTCTTGCAAGAGGTCTCATATACATGACCATACAGTACATAGTCCGCTCCTGCCTGCTCGGCAGCCTGTGCCTCCTCCAATGAATGAACAGATACTCCACAGCGTGTGCCCTCTAGCAGTAGACTTTTTGCATCTACTACAGATAACCCATTAGCCGGTAGCTGGACAGCTCCTGCCAAGGTAAGTAAAGCTACGTCCACACGATCATTTACTACAATTTTCTGCAAAGGAACTTTCTGCTCCAGCATGCTACGAGTCAAAGAAAGCAAAGCAGACGCGCCTTTCTGTTTTGAACGTACGTGTACATAGTGAATGTAAGGATAAATAGCGGCAGCCACTTGAGGGACATCTACACAGGACACACTTTCCATCGTGATTACGTGTAATTCGATTTCAATTTCACCTCACTTGAGCTAAAAAATTTAATCGTATTAGCTGAACTTATATTGTTGTAGCTCCATATAGGTAATATCATACAGAGCTAGCCACATGTGCCAGCAATAATGAAAGGAGACCCTATGTAAATTCGTCTACGGAAGATCGAACTAATGAAAAGAACGAAACACAAAAAACCACTTCCCTAAGGAAGTGGTTAGACGAACGTTCAAAATCAAACGGACTAATATATCCGTAAACGTATATCGTTCCCCGCACGAACAAAAGTAAAGAGCGTCTCTTGTTTGTACGGTGCTCACTTCCCTACGCTGGCATAACCCAGATCAGGTACAAAGGGTCCGAAATCCATTTATTCCGTCTCAGCCGCATGGGCGGCTCCCCTAGTGTGACTATTTTATTGTATCAGCTAAGGATAGCTTAGCATATTTTCCTAATTCTGCAAACCCTATATTGTGTGAAATATGCCAGAACGGGTTTTTAGTTTACTTTACTAGACCACTCTTCCACATTCCACGTTTTGGTTACCCAATCTTCGTAAAAGTCCGGTTCGTGGGATACAAGCAATACGGTCCCTTTGTATTCCTTCAATGCGCGTTTCAATTCATCCTTTGCTTTGACGTCCAAGTGGTTGGTAGGCTCATCAAACAGTACCCAGTTGCTCTCACGCATTAATAGTTTACAAAGACGGACTTTAGCCTGCTCTCCACCACTAAGCGCAGATAGAGGCCGTGTAATATGCTCATTCTTCAAACCGCAGCGTGCCAAATGCGCACGTACTTCATGCTGATTCAAATGTGGGAATTCATTCCACACATCGTCAATCGGCGTAATTTTTCCAGCCTTTACTTCCTGTTCAAAATAAGCAGGCTGCAAGAAATCACCTTGATAGGTCTTTCCGCTGATTGGCGGAATTTTTCCCAAAATGGTTTTGAGCAACGTAGACTTACCGACACCATTGCAGCCGACAATTGCGATCTTTTCGCCACGTTCGATCGTCATGGACATTTTAGGCAGAAGGGCATGTGTATAACCTATTTCAAAATCAATACCCTCAAAAACCGTTTTCCCGCTCGCACGGGCTTCTTTGAATTGAAAGGTTGGCTTTGCAGCTTCTTCAGGCTTATCAATACGTTCGATCCGGTCAAGCTGCTTTTCACGGCTTTTTGCACGCCCTGATGTAGATGCGCGCGCTTTATTGCGCTGAATAAAATCTTCCTGTTTCTTAATATATTCCTGCTGCTTCTCATATGCATCAATATGCTGGGCTTTGTTCAGATCCGCCATTTCAAGAAACTTTTCATAGTTAGCTGAATAACGGGTCATCTTAGCAAATTCAAGATGGTAGATTACATTAACGACTTGGTTCATAAATTCAGTATCATGTGAGATTAGGATAAAAGCATAAGGATAATCCTTCAAATATCTCGTAAGCCATTCAATATGCTCCACATCCAAATAGTTGGTAGGCTCATCCAGCAGCAATACATTCGGCTTTTCCAACAGCAACTTAGCAAGCAGGACCTTTGTCCGTTGTCCACCACTAAGTGCAGCTACATCCCGATCCAGTCCGATGGCAGAAAGCCCTAATCCATTCGCCATTTCTTCAACCTTCACATCAATGAGATAAAAATCCCCCATATCCAGTTGCTCTTGAATTTCTCCCATCTGTTCCAGCAGAACTTCCAACTCTTCGGGAGAAGCATCTCCCATTTTGTCCGTAATCTGCATCATTTCCTTTTCCAGCTCCAACAGAGGAAGAAAAGCATCTTTTAACACATCACGTACTGTTTTACCTGGTGTCAGCTTGGTGTGCTGATCCAGATAACCATAACGCACACGTGGAGTCCATTCCACTTTGCCTTCATCCTTAAGCAATTTTCCAGTCAGAATGTTCATGAGTGTCGATTTACCAACACCGTTAGCTCCTACCAATCCTACACGTTCCCCCGCAAGCAATCGAAAGGAAACATTTTTAAATAATGCACGGTCCCCAAAGTTGTGGGATACATTTTCTACAGTCAATAAACTCATAAGCTGTTTTTGGCTCCTTATTGTCATCGGCGCTGCCGACTGTTCTTATATAATACATTTGATTTCTTTCAAAGCTTTATTGTAGCACATCCAGTCACCTTATCGGAATATGAAAACAGCGAATTTTAAGGTTTTTCATATGGTCATCAGTATGATCAACCCAGTATGTTAGTAAGTCAAATAGTCGCCAGCATTACTTCACATGAAAAGAGCGACTAGGAGTGTGCGGAACATCCATTTTCCTAATGTGGGAACCGACATGGGCAGATGTGCATATACTTTCTAAAAACTAACATTGGGAGGAATAAACTTGTATCAAGTACCTTTTTACTGGGGAAATTCATATTATATGCGGGCCGATTTTGTACCGATCTGGAACACAAGCTTTCAGGAAGCAGTACAAATGATAAAGGAAGCGGTACAAGGGGAGCGTAACGATGAGTTGTTCTACAGTGAATTGATCAATTTGGCTCCCTCACAGGAGCAGGTGGCTATTATTGAAAGCATCCGTAACGATGAGCGCGCCCATAACAAAATGTTCAGAGAGATGTATTGGGCTTTAACAGGACAGGAGATTACAGGTATCAGTAGTGAGAAATATGAAAAGGTGCACTCCTATGTCGAAGGTCTGCAGCGCGCCTTGATGGGAGAGCTGGGTGCGGTAGAACGATACCGCAACATCTGGTTTGGATTGCCTACTGGCATCTATAAGGACACGGTGTACGGTATCATCTTGGATGAGCTTAAGCACGCTGCCAAATACAATTATCTGATTACATTGAATCTCAAGTAGTTATTTTCTGAAAATCAATACTATTCCATATCAATTGGATGCTGAATATTATCCTTATAATCATCCACATAAAGTTGGCCGTTGCTGCCTTTAACGGCATAGAATACATCCTCTAACTTTTTGCCGCGTGCTTTGAGTTGGGAGTTCATCCAGGATTCAGAAATATGGTTGGAGTCTAAATTGCCATGCAAAAGCTGTCCGTCGATTACAAGCTCAATTGGGAACTGTGGGGTATTGCCTGCATTCAACTGTAGGTCTTTTAATGTCACGGCTTGCAGTTCCTTCTTCTTTTGGGCAGACAATTTTCCGTTAATCTCAAGTAGGGCGTACTCCACTTCTTCTACATTAAAAATATCTTTCTCGCGAAGCTGCTGGTTTAAAGAATCCAATGTCATATTATTTTTTTTCAAGTTATCTTCGAGAATGAGCCCTCCTTCGATGAGAACGGTGGGGGTTCCTTCTGTCCACATCTTAAAGCTTCTGAATTTCAAAAAAAGCTTGGCTAAAACATAAGAAGTAATTGTAAAAACGGACAGGGCTATTAATAGGTGGATAACTTCTATTTTTTCGTTAAATGCAAAGTTAGCCGCCATAGCTCCTAATATAACTGCCGTTACGAATTCATGAAAGTTCATATTGGAAAGGGTTTGCTTCCCTAATATTCTCCCAATTATCATTAAGATAAAGAATGCTGAAAAACTTCTGATTAAAATAACGAGATGGTCATTCATGCAAAAGCCTCCTTGTTTAAAAATTTCAGATATTAGTATATATACTCCCCCCTTCACTAGAGTAATATACCTATGGAATTAATGCTAAATGCTTGGGAACTGCTAACTGTTAATCCTATCAATACAACCCCGTTGTCAGCAGAAAATAAAGTATTAGACTGATCCAATTAAAGAAACAGCGGCAGTCTAAGACTTGATAAATAAAGTCTTAGACTGCCGCTGTTGTCATTCATTCAACTATCTTCTCCCGATAGCGTAATCATTCATTGTATTCACTATTGAGCCTTAATCTCCGCTTATTGGACAATATTACATAGCCTAATGAAATAGAGAATCCAGGTGACCTTCGATGCAGATCCAATCGCAATTATAAGCGTTCATTAATTCTGGTCAACAATTCCTTCAAGGTTTGCTTCTCCTCTTCGGTAAGGACTTGAACGATTTCGTCCTCCACCTTTTGGAAGGAGTCATTAAATTCTTCAATCAATTCAACGGCCTTTGGTAAAACATAAATATTTTTTTGTCGTTCATTATTAGCTGGGATTTTACGCTCGATAAATCCTCTTTGCTCAAGACCTTGAAGCACACTTGTAATGCTAGCCCCGCGCAGATGGAACCGATCAGCAAGCTCCCTCTGAATCAATCCAGTCTCTTGATTCTCGTAAATATACAAAATTATTTTTCCTTGTTGAGCGGTTAATCCTAACTCTTTTATGCTACCGTCCGCTTTTTTCTTTAACTTAAGGCCAATAACCTGAAACAAATCTAGATAAGGCGTATACTTGCGAGGCTTCATGATTGTACCTCCCCATATTGTTAGAAAGCTAACTGTAAGTAAATAAACTATACAGAGATCTAACTTTCGTGTCAAACAAACATTAGTTTATTGACAGTTAGATATCTAACAGTTATACTCCGAATTGTTGGACAACAAACACCTGGGAGGAATTCAAATGGAGAAGGTAGCTCAAAATGCTGCATTAGACCAAGTTACGGCGATTACAAATGTACGTATCTTTGATGGAGATCAAATTATTACCCCCAGATATGTTGTCATTAAAGGGGAGTCCATTATTTCAGTGGGTGGAGACATTCCGGCCGATGCAACGATTATCGATGGAGAAAATGCGACTCTAATGCCTGGTCTGATTGATGCCCATGTCCATACCTCAATCGGAGGATTACGGGATGCCTTAAAATTCGGAGTTACAACAGAACTCGAAATGAACGGCGATTTTACTAAAAGAGGGCGCGAGATTCAGTTAAAAAATGTGAATGACGTCGCAGACGTCCGTTCTGCTGGCATAGCGATCACCGCTCCGGGCGGACACCCAGATGAATTACTGCCGGATGGAGACGAAATACCGGAATTCGTATTAAAGGAACTAGAGAAGTTATCGAAAGAAGACCGGGAAGCGATGTTGGCTGCATACGCTCACGATCACGAAGAAATACCACAAGTGACCACGGTGGAAGAGGCGATTAAACATGTGCATACTCAAATGGAAAATGGAGCTGACTATATTAAGATCATGATTGAAGAAGGAACGGTCATGGGTGCACCTGGTCTGCCTGTACTAAGCGACGAGATTCTAAAAACAGCAGTGACAGAAGCACACAAGTTCGATAAGTTGGTCATCGCCCACGTCTTAACGGCTCGTTCATCGCAAGAAGCCATCGATTTTGGAGTCGACGGTTTGGGCCACTTGTTTATTGACAGACCCGAGTACACGTCCGAGTTAGTGAAATCCATAGCGAGTTCAGGCGCTTTTGTTACACCGTGCTTGGTGTTGAATTCATCTATTACTGGAAATCCGGCATCGGAATTGGCGAATGATCCACGTGTTCATTCCAAATTAAGCCCGGATTGGATCGATATCTTAAACTCCAGTTTCAATACGTTTCCACAAGGCAATATGGAGGACAGTTTTAAGAATGTGATGGACCTACACCGTGCCGGAGTTGATATTCTGGTAGGGACGGATGTTGCTCCGGTTCCCATTCCGAATCTTGGAGGCCTTGCTCATGGAGCCAGCGTCCATCATGAAATGCAATTGCTGGTGAAGGCTGGGTTTACTCCGATAGAAGCGCTTCAGTCGGCTACCTCGAAACCAGCCCGTTGCTTTGGTCTTATCGATCGCGGCCGTATTGCCGAGGGTGCGCGCGCTGACCTTATACTAGTAAACGGTGATCCCATAACCAACATCTCGGATTCCTTGTCCATTAAAGCCGTATGGTTCAAAGGTGTACAGAAACTAAACATCTGTAATTAAACTCCTTCCCGGTCCGTTGCTTCAATGAAAACTGACAGCCGTTTGTGGCTAGCTCCCGTCGATTCATGATTGAACTAAATTTTTTCGTTAGCTTAATCGCGCATTGCCAGTCTAATGAATGAATATGGTATTTTACAAGTGATAAGGCTCGTTTTTACTTAGGATGGCGTATATGTGATATATAACTTGTTGGCGCAGGCAAACACACCTACCTTGTAAGACTTGCGTTCTTTCTTTTTCTTTTGTAATAGCCTTTTATTTTTGACTTGCTCCTTGTCGCAGGTCAGATTACACGGCCAAATAAATTGCTCTTCGTAGTCGCTTTGGCACCCCGTTTTGTAATCCGATTATTCATTGTGGTGAACTTACCTGAGCTATACACTCCTGCAAGATTAAGTGTAATTTCCTCCTTCTGTTTCTCCAATATCTCGAGTTGAGACTGAAAAGCAAGTAATAAGATAATCATGCCCACAAAAATGATATTTTGATAGAAGCTTCGGCTGAATTTAGTTTTTTGCTTCAGTGCTATGTCTAGCAGCTTTTAGTGGATTATTTTAAGCCATTATCATATGGATATTCGAAGTATCCCGAAGCTGCCGCAGATTGTTCATCTGTAAAATGTTCAACCGCTTTAAAGGGAGCTGGACATGAATCTCTATAAAAATATTTGATTCCAGTATCCGGTTCTATGGCCCCGATAATAGGTTTCTTTCTGACGACTCTCCCACCACCAAACCCGTAGTTATTGTAATACCTATCTCCAACTGGAATGCCTTGAATAAATGCAATCATCCCCACATCATCTATCGTGTTATACCACTCCTCCTGTGAAATAAGTGGTAGGGTGAACGTATAGGAAATACTATTATGTGCTGCTTTTTCGTTGTGGATATTAATTATTCGCGCCAAGTCCTCCTGAACGCTGCTAACGATGGTAGAACGGCGTATTTGCTCAAATGTTTTTGAATCATTCAGTAACGAAATGGGGGTCTGGCCCTCAAGCTCCTTCTGAAAACCCTCAATCCATCTATGATTCTGGGCATCATAGGCATGTAAATAATTATCCAGGGTAAACCCCACACTATTTCCTGCAGAATCGACATAGGCATAGGATTTTTTTACGCTCCACTTGTGTTCTATGGTGGCTTGTCCATGCACGTCTTGGTAGGTTGCTGAAGCAAACGTATAATAACCATCATAATCCAGAACCACAATGACAGGTATGTAATCCAATAATGCACGTTGTGCCGCTGTATCCCCATCAATGCCCATATTTAGGTAAAGAGTGTGTAGGAACGTGGTCAATGCTTCCTCTTTATCTACACGAAAAAACTTATCTGATCCGTATCCTGCCTCACGTTCCTGGCGTTCATTCTGTGAGAGCACAACACCTGCATCCTGAACTGCGGTACGAAGAGCAGACGTATATTTCATTTCTAGCTGCTGCACTTCACGTTGATTCTGCACCTGTATATCACTAACCACACCAAAGGGTAAAAAGAGCAGGATAAAAATAACTGCAAAATCAGTAATCTTCATTCAAAACCATGCCCCCGTAAGAAGCTGCTACTGCCGGCTTACCGTTATCTAATCCACCCAGAAGCCATGATTTGTATAAATCCGCAGGAGTCCGATTCATATTATGTAATCGTACTGCAAAATAGTCACCAGCCATCAAGGTATACCGACGCGTCTGTTCCGACTTAGGCTGCGAATGATCTGGAAACAGTGCAGGTAAGATTTGTGGGTTATAGTAACCATCGTATACAGCTTCATAATTACCCAGAAAACTGTCTGGCTTCGCTGCGTCTACATAGTTCGGTACATATTTTTTGTGCATATGCTCCAAGTTAACTTCGTACGTATTGCCTGTCAGCTCCAGATCATGCATAAAATCGTTATACATCGTCGGTGTAATGTAACCTTTGGTTCTGACCATATCAACAAAATGTACAGTTGAATGATATGCATTTAACCCGGATATATCATCCTGCCGTTCAGCAGCTTGAGCTGCGGGTACGATATACAAAAGCAATACAGCGAGCAGCGCCCCCAACAGTTTGGATATTGTTTGAACCACTTTAGTCCTCCCCCAATTTTTCAAAACGTACTGATGTTATATCTCCGTTCCCATTTCGCTGTGGGTATATGGCATATGCAGAGGAAGCATCCAAGGCAGATACATCCGGCTCAAACGGTTCAGAGTACACATTGTACTCTAAACCGTCAACTTGAACAGAGATTCCCTCCTGTAAGTTCATACGAATGGTTTGGATGACTTGAGTCCCTTTAATCCGTTGCGGTGTCTCCACTTTAATAGTACGGGATATTCGTCCCTCAGATTGTTCCTCCTGCTGCGACCTTAATTCAAGTGCACTTCCCAGTTGACAAGACAAGTTTGCTGCCGTTACACATGCGGTTATAAATAAAATAACTGACACACCAAGCCGTAGCATACTTGAAGCGTGATCAGACATGCTGACATCTCCCTTATGACTATTGATCTTTGCTGTACTACCTAAGACTGAGTAAACAGCAACCCACGTACCACGTTTGATTTGTCTTTAACAATTTCAGCCTTGAATTTACCACTTGGATTTACGTATTCATTCTCCTTCTCATTTAGTGTATTCGCAATTTTTCCCGTCTTATCACTGCCGCCATTCACAGCACCATACTGCTCACTGTCTGGACTAATATTCAAAGCATTTCCGTACCACTGTCCTGCCATGTTTTTTCCAGTTTTAATCTGAATACCGAACTGGTCCTTTCCCTGAAATTTCCGCAGCGCATTGGTTACCTGGGAACCACTAATCGTAGTGCCGTCATATACCGTAAAAGAGGCCTGAGACAATTCGGTCTGGATATCGGCAAAATTGTTTTGTGCCGTTTTAGTAGCTTCCTGAGCTGAGATAAACAGTATCACTACAATCGTAATTAGAGCGATGGTCAAAAATATCCCAGCGGCTACCTTTAATGCTGTTGATGCATTATTCATTTTTTCTCTCCTCAACTTTTGAATTTTGGATTAATCATCAATGAACTTACTTACTGAATTTTTTGTATTTGCTCATAATAGCTATCCATTTGAACAAAGCTCATACCGATCAGCGGAATCACCAAATATAAAAAGATAAGACCATACATCGGCGCAAACCCAATCATCCTCCCCCAGATCGCCTTGCTGTCTATTATTTTTTCATACTCCTGTTTTCTTTGTTCAAAATAGTAGGACATATGGGATTCCAAATCATCAAATGCCTCTCGAATCGTAATTTTGCCTAAAGACAAATAGAGCTTGTCCACTAGACGTTGAAATTCCGGCAAAGGCGCTTCTTCTTTCAGCAAATCGAGAGCTGCCTCTGGTCCATGTTCATAATGAAGCAGACATTTTTGCAGAGGTCTTTTGAAGATCACTGAGAATCTGTTCAACCACTCCAATATTTCCTCAACAGACATTCGTTCCATGGCCCGTAAAATGGAAATAACCGTTTGAAACTGATATACCTCATGCTTCATATCCAAACGACGCATTTTCCGCTGCAAATATAATAAAAGCATGGGCAGTTGATAGGCTACATACCCAGCAACCATACTAATCAGTACTTCCCACCACTTGATGTATTCATCATTCCACTCCTTCAGTTTCTGGAGGATTCGTTGAGTATTCCTGGATAGCTCCTCTGGAGTAGCTGTGCCATTAGCAAAATTCTCTAAAGTAGCGTACGTTTGCTCATATGTGCTGTCCGCTTTCATGTTCAGTGTTTGCATGATTGCGCGGTCAATTTCACTTTGCTTCAAAGCTTCCTTTTCCTCGATCGGACTTAAACGTCCAAACATTTGGCCTGATTGTACTGGTGCATAAAGGATGTGCGTTTTTTCAGCTTCATGTAAAACAAATATAGTACCGATGCTAAGCACTAATCCTAAGATAAAAAGAGCGATTCTGCGTATGTAGAGCCACTCGAGCTTTACCTCCGCACCACTTTCCTTTAATAGTCGGGTTATCTGGAAATAAGATGACATATGCTGCCGAGGCATTAAAGAATCCACCATATTTCGAATGACGGGCAAACGGTATAACTTCTGCTCCCACACTCTCCGTCCTTTACCCGCACGATATCCTGTCTCGTCGGACTGTTGCAGTTTCTGCAACAGAAAGTAGGATAGGATGATAACAATGTACACAATCAATTTGATGATATAGCCCAATTTCCCCTGATAAAACTCATCCATGGATGGAAAGCTGGATCTCGCCCATCTCTCGATTGGGGTAGTAAAGAAGACGGGGGCCAGTGCGATCACGTTCAAACTTTTTAGCAGATAGTCCAGTCTATTTCTCCGCAGCAACTCCAACTGGATTTCACGTGCAAGACTGCTTAGTCCCTTTAAATAGATGGAACCACCTTCCTCAATCCGATCACCAAACTCCATTACCATATACGAGATACCAGCAAAAGCTTTTAAAAACCGATTGGGAGCCGATTCATAATATCTTTCGAGTGCCTCGTGCGGATCAGCATCTGTCAATGCCTCATGGATGAGTCGTGCATGTCTTCCAGCCTCTGCTCCTGCTATATCGGCCGCTTCGGATATGGCTTCTTCTACCATACCGTGCTGGTGATAGTGATGACGTACATTGGCAAACAACTCGATCATTTGCGCAAGCAGCCTTTTTTCCACTTGGCTAGTAGCCACATCTATAATAAGGCTGTTAATTACCACTCCGCATAGAACGGCCAATATAGCAAACTCTATTCCTGGTTTCATCATCAACAGCACAACGCTGCTGCAAGCAAAAGCACACCAGATGGACAATATCATCTTCATGGTTTGTAGACGAAGCTTATACTCATCGTATGCATGCTGACCAGCTAGTCGTTTACGTACACTCGTGATGTATCTGGATGTGATAGGGCCCCTCATACACAGCGTGTACAATTTGTGCATTAGAGTTTGCAGTTCCCGTGAAAGTAACGCTTTTCCCTTTCGCCCTTCCTGTACAGAATGAATTCGACCTCTGCGTACTGCATAGCTTTGATGCTTATGCAACCAATTCAAAGCTATAAATAGAACTGCAAATCCCCCACCTGATATAAGCAGAACCCACAACAAAATTTCTTTAAGACTCATAGTCTTCCTCCCAATAACGGGTCAAAAAGCTGCGGAAATCTGCAGCATCCTTTGCATTCATCTGCTCACACATTTCTTCTACACCTGTAGTTGTTAAGGGCTCCATGGGTATATAGCTTCCATTTCTATACTCCATGACATGGCGATAGCTATAGCTTGATGAAGCATTGGGACCTACTTCCGTATGCTCTGGGTTACGCGGCACACATTCTGTGATCCGTTCGATATAACGCCGCCCCTCCGCATCACGCTTGAGATGTACATCAAAATTAATGACATGCACTACCTGTTCTTCAGCAATGCCTTCATGCTGAAATACTCCAGTTTTGAGCAGTGAATTACGAAGTGAAAATACAAGATCACGAAATGTTTTAGCATGATGAGTAAAAATAGTGAATAGACTGGCAACCTGCGACATTTGAATCATCCAGGCAGCTACTTCATCACTCGCTACTTCGCCCAGAATATTGACGGTTCCATCTGTTTTTTTCTGCAAGTCAAGACCTTGTTGTCCTGAAATATGATCTGTTTCTCGAAAGGTAAGAATATTACGGCGACTGTAAATGCTACGCAAATGCAGCTCAAAAGCCATTTCTTGAACGCGAAGCGTATACGAAGCGTAAATATGTTTGACCATCGCCATTAACAATGTTGTCTTACCTGAACCCTGCGCGCCTGTAATTGCAGTAATCCGACTGCCTTTCATTAGATAAGATAACAGCTGAATTGGAAAATCAGCGTTTCCCCCACTAATTAACTGTTCCAGCGATGCGCTTTGAATATCAAATTTACGGACAAAGAAGGCCCATGATTCAGAGAAAGGAGGGCGCACTACTACTACCCGTGATCCATCCTTCATTTCGTTGACCTTATAACCATTCGCTTCAGAAAGCTGTCCCGGATAATTGTATTTGTAAATATTTTGACACACCCTTTTAAGCTCACGTTCTGACCCGAAGGAAAGGAATGCAAGATGGATAGTTTTACCTTTGTAGAAAATCCATATGCTCTCATATCCATTCGTTGTGGGCGCAGAAGTTTGTTCAAATACATACCTATCCGAAGGCCAATGTGGTGATGAAGAAATACCACCTTCCGGCATACCACTGACACCCCCACTTACACCATCGATCCTCTGGTCACGAATATCATCAATGACAGAAAAGCCTTTGTAATGCTGATACATCCGTTGCACAATAATATCCACTTTCTCCATAAAAGACAGGGGACGATATTCACAGTCATAGATATAGCGGATATCCTCTGTCGTTACGAAGTAGCTTCCATCCTCTTCACCTGGCTGTGAGTACCTCATTTCGGCTAAGTCATAGGTATCTAATAAACGTGATAGTGCCTCCGCGCCAAACTTCTGCTGGTATTGGTAAAAAATAATTTCGAATTGATCCTGTGTGCTAAACAACTCAGGTCTGGAGAATGGCATTACAGTATCGGCGATTTTCTCGTTCAACCCGTAACCGTTAACCAGAAGCTCACTCATGAGGTTTTTAACAAAGCGTTTATCTCCAATGCTGCCATTGGCACAGTCCTTTAACGCCCTTCGTAGCTCCGCCCTTTGATGGATACGTCGCCTATATTCCTCCTCATGTAATCCTGCATCCGCCATCTGGCTATGACTTAGTTCATGAAGCGCATTTTTGATAAACTCTAGCAATGCTTCGAATGTGGCATCTTCGCTCTTTGCCTCTACTTGAAGAGCTGAACGTTGCGGGTGAAGCTTCCCTCGATATTTAACAATAATTAGTACGGTGCAGAACAACAAAATACAAGTAGTTATTAATCCGTTGATCACATAAGTAGACAGCATTAAGCGCCCCTCTCCAAAGCCTTGAGCCGAAGATCGGACTCCACCGTCTCCAAAATAGCTTTGCTTATTTGCCGTACGCCCTGCGCCCAACCTACAGGCTTAAAAAGCTTTCGTTGTTGCTCTTTTCCACTTCGTACCTCGCGCTGCACATGACCAATCACATCCCTTCGGTTCCATGCGTCCATAAATTTGGTGCTGTAAGGAACTGTGTGCAAAGTACCCTTGTAGCCATATCTCCTGCGGATATTCGCTTCATTTGCTTGTGAATGCACATCATATTTTCCAAGGACAATTAATAAGGGTAATGACGAATATGTGGATAACGGAGACACAGAATCAAAATAAGCGTCCAACTCACGCATATTCTGAGTGAGCGAAAGAACGGCCAGTTTGGCTTGTGCGCATGCTTCATGTTGTACAGCCCCCCAGCCTACTCCACTTCCTGCATCAATCAGCGTTAAATCGTAATATTGATTCGCTGTATCGATCACCACCCTTACAAGATCAGGGGAAAGTAGCGGCGGTGTAGCTCCAAAACCGGAGGTTCCCTCAAGCATATCCAGTGTGTGTTCCAGTACTGGTGCCGTATAGTTACGAATATTTTCTCTAGACAGCGTCCCTCTTAGAACTAAACGTGAAACAGCATCCCAGCCTCCTTCCTGAATTTGTAGACTTGGATCGTCCATACTGTACTCCTGGATAGGAAATCCTGATTCAATACCGGTATGCCTACAGCCCAAATGAGTCAATAATAGTCTTCCTCTATATAAATTACCTAGTGTAATGGCTACTGCTGCAGCTAATGAGCTACTTCCACTTGCTCCCTTAATGGGACTCCAAAACAAAATAGTGCTCATGCTCTCCTCCTTTCCGCACGCTTTAGCGCACGACGACTCTCTTTTATCTCCCAACTCATCCATTCTCCAATGCAACGACATAATTCTCTCTTATATATTCTGGATAGAGGTTTTAGCAAAAGCTGTTTTTTATGCTCATTTTCCAGCTTTAGAGCAAGCTGCCCCTCATCCCATGGTAGTACATACGGTTCTTGCTGCCATAAGGCAGGAAAGCGGTTCATGTATTCCCACAAATACGACTCCTCCACACCGCAATCCACTGCCTGTATAAATAGCTTGTGAAATACAAGGTCTTTGGGAAAGTCAGGTTGATCAAACAAATGGTCAAGCCAACTCTGTCCGTTGTGCATGAGCTTGCGGCTATAATCACTAACCCAAACTCGCAGTTCCGCCTTTTTCCAAACAGAAATCGGACAAAAATCAGGTAGCTCTATATCCAAGATAACAATGTCATAAGTCTGTTCTGACTTTTGATCAGCCAGCATACCGATATGCAGATCTTCCCACGCTGTAAATCCAATCGCTACATCAAATCCACAAAACTTCGTAATAGGTAGTGGTTTATCGAGCATTCCTATGCTATACCGGTACCGCCCCTGCCGTGTAGCATCCACAAGTAGTACCTGTTGGCCGGAAGCTGCCAATACACTGCTTACGTTTAATAAGGTATCGCTTTTGTCACAAAGACCGGCAAATATCCATGTTTTCATACTTCCGTTCCTTTTCTCTCATTTATTGGGCATACGGATCAGAGCTACCGCCCTGCGTTAGAATGTTCGTCTGTTCTTTGTGATCCTGTTCTTCACTCCCTGTATCGACAATTCCATTTGCTGCGTCTTCAATAGTTGCGCCTGCATCCTGAGATGCAATCTCCTCACTAAGGCTTCTCTCCACAGGTGTTGAAATCACATTGTTTGAAGAACTAATAGCATTTTCTAGAGAATCTCGTAGCTGCTTGGACAGTTTCTGTTCAGCAACACGGATCAAGTTCGGATCACTATTCATTAACGCTAACACCTGCGCATTAGGTGGATAAGTCGGGATTGCCTTGGGCTGAAATTGGGGATCTACGTATGTTAAAGCATAGATGGATGCTTTATGTAGATAGGCATCTACAATCGCACTCGAAAGCGAGAGTATTTCCTGCTCATTCATAGTGACCCATACGATTGAACCTTCCAGTCGGGATATCTTCTTTTTGGATAATAGGATGTAATCCTGGCCTGTTGGAAATTGAATGCGGATATCCACTTCGTCCCCTGATTTCAGGCTGCTGGGTAGTACTACCACTTTCAGCTCACGGTTGCGTAGATCCTTAGGTGTAGGTTCATCAGCTGTAATCATAGCCGTTGTAAGCACAGATCCTTTTTTTAGCTCTATCTTGGCTATGGTGCCAGAAACTTCGCTCCTATTTGCTAATAAATTAGACGGAGCTTGAGAACCAGGAACTTTAATTCCCTTCAAATCTTTAGATGTAATCTGTTCGCCTGGTGAAATGTCACGAACAACCGCCCAGCCTGTTTTTGCCGTCCGTTGCTCTTGTTCATACAGCTTCCATTTCTGTTCTGCCTGAACCTCTGCCTGCTTCCTGATCTCACTCATTTGATGGGTATTTACCATTAGGTAGCCCACAAAGATAATGCCTACCATTCCTGCCCCAATACAGCCTGCATATAGTTTTTGCTTGCTGCTTTTTCTTAGCTTGAACACACAGCTTCTCCCCTGCCTCTTTTTAATATATACCTATCGATTTAGCGCTGCCGTTTAAGGAACCTAAAACGTTTTTTACGAGCAACTGTAATGACTCCACGAAAAAGTTCGTCCAATACCTGATCCATTTCATCATCACGCTCGAAAGGATCTGAATGAAACGGCAGCGCAAATACTTTATCGTGATCCAGCTCCTTTCGTAACCTGCGGACAGACTCTGAGGTTGCCAATGGCAAGCAGTAATTCCATTTGCGTTGCGAATGACGCTGAAGAGATCGGGCTAGACTCGTTATATCCTGAACTCTCCATTCGGCTCCTGAGCCAACAACTAGCGGGTAATCGGCTCTCAAAAATTCTTCCAGCCGTTCATTGTCCCGCCCACTCCCCAAGTCCAATACGATAAATCTGTAGGAGCCGCCCAGCAAAGAAATGACATCCGCACGAGATGTTTGCCGCCAATAATGGACTCCGTCGACTTCAAAACGCCGACTTGAACTCGCTTGCCCAGCAGCTATGCCTTCCACGGCTTCTTGAAGTCGGGCAAATGCCTTAGCTGTACTATGCAGTTCAACTAATGCTACGGAGCGGGTTCTTCGAGCCAAATAGTGGCTCACCGCAATTGCTGTGTGCGTTGCACCAGAACCGGAAGACACACCCAGCACAGCTACTACCCTTGTTCCCGCATAATCGATTGAAGCATTACTAACAGATTTTCCTGGTTGAACAGACTTAAAATCTGCACTACGCCTCAGTTCTCTAATGACCTCCTCAGCAGACTGGTATCGTTCCTCAGGATGATGCCGCAGCAACTTTCGAATTATCGGGATCAAATGTCGAGGCAATTCCCCACGAATATACCCTTCAACTCCTGCTGTCCACTCGCTATATTTAGCACCCGTACATAGATACAATAGTAAAGCCCCCAGACTGTACAAATCCGAGCGAGCATCTGTCTGACCTGTTCCATACTGTTCAGGGGCCGCAAAGCCCACTGTGCCCAGCTTGATCGTATCCTGATCCAGCTCAGTCTTATAACTCCTTGCTATGCCAAAATCAATCAGCTTAAATTCCATTTCCGGTGTTAGCATAATATTCGCCGGTTTGAGATCCCGATAAATAACTGGCAATTGACGGGTATGCAAATAATCAAGTACATCCAACACCTGCAAAGCGAAGGGAATGATTTGCTCCTGTGGAATATAGCCTTGGTAGCCCTTCATGTATGCTTCTAGTGTAATTCCTTCGATATAGTCCATGACCAGATATACCGCACCAGATGGAGGATGTTCAAAAAAATCAACAATTCTCGGTAAACGTGGATGGCTTAGCGAAATCAACATTTCGGCTTCCGTCCGTATAAACTTCATCATTTTGGCATCGGCTACCGACTCCTTCACTGCCCATTGCTTGCCCGGCAGCTTTAAATCTTCGGCCATGAACACACGGCTCATGCCTCCCGAACCTAACGTGCGAATAATTCGGTAACGTTCACCGACTATTGACCCAAATTCTAAATGTGATGGTTGGTTCATCATCCTCTTACCTCCCTTCTATACACAGACAACGCAAAAAAGGGAAAGCCACCGCAAAATGAAGTCTTCATGAGATCATGAAAACAATTTTCGCGGGATGCTTTCCCTTGATTTAACATAATGATTTTTTAAAGGAACAATTTGGCTTTATTATATAGCATACCTAATCTATTGTAAAGAATTATTTTCCATACTTGATCATGTACAGGGTAATCTCATCTCGGTTATGGAAAAGCTGCTTAGCTCGCTGAATTTGCATGCCGGATTCCTCAAATGAAGCAATCACATCATGAATGAGCGCCAAAGGCTTTTTATGCATTAGCTTGACTGTTACGATAGCCGTACCACCACTGCGCAAACTGTATAGTAGATCAGTAACGAGCCTTGCCATCTGTTTTGGACTCCAACTCATATCACAAACCAGCAGATCGAACGAATTCTCTTTAAATTTAACTTCACTTGCATTTTTACGCAAAAATGTTAAATTAGCGTACTTCATCAGTGAGGGGTCCATCTTGGCTGGATCAACAGCAGTAACTTTCAGTCCCCGCTCCAACAAGAAGGAAGTCCATCCGCCCGGTGCTGCCCCAATATCAAGCCCCTGATGGAAAGCGCTAAAGTCAATGCCGAATGCCGCTTCTGCTTCCAATAGCTTGAATTTAGCACGAGAAATCTGTCCTTCTTCCTTCTGAAAACGAACCGCACCTCCGCTCCAATCCGATAGGTTGTCCTGAGGATGTGATACGCCAGCGTACCACGTATCCGTATCTGTAAAAACGGACACAATAACATCGGCGCCTTGTACTACCAACTCCATAGGTAGATCACTTAGTTGTTCACTCAAGGCCAGCTTGAGCGCACCTGCGCTTTCAGTCCAACTGCTATTAGTTCCCTTGCGTACTTGCAAAGAAACACGTTGATCTATCAGTTCCTTACGGTTACGGATAAATGCAACCAGGCGCTCTTGCACTTGAACTAGATCCGTTCCTTCCTCCTGAAAATGAACAGGGAACAAATGACGCAGAAACATCGGTGGTTGGCCTGCAATCGTCCTCACTGTTTCCATTTCTCCAGCAGGTAATGTTGCTAAAAAAACTTCACCAGGTAGAAGCATCGTGCTTTTCACAGAGCCAAATAATCTTCTAAGCTCCTCCTGAGCATAGGGTGCAAAACCATGGTTGGCCGTACAAACAAATCTCGATGTCGACAAAGTGGACTCACCCTGCTCATCTGTATTCATGTATAGTTCCTCCAAAATAACGTTACCCTCCAGCGCACACCCGAATCCAGGGACGTTCTCCATCCCATTCCAGCTCAACTGGAATTTCATAAGTATGCATAATCAATTCTTTCGTTAAAACTTCTTTTTTCGGTCCAGCAGCTGCAATCTTGCCATCCCGAATCAATGCAACATGCGTAAAGAGGGGGACAATCTCCTCAATGTGATGAGTTACATAGACCACTGATAAGTCCCGCTTGCGAAGCCGATCAATCTCGACCAACATTTTTTCCCGTTCAAATAAATCCAACCCTGCACAAGGCTCATCCATAATCAACAGACGAGGTTCAGCCATCAGCGAGCGGGCCAGCATCACTTTTTTTCGTTCTCCTTGCGACAATGTGCCCAACGGGTGATGAATAAGATCGCCTAAATTCATACCTTCCAGCAGAGATACGGCTTTTTCTTTTGCCTCCGTCGGAATCTCCTGATAAAAACGTAAAAAAGCATACGCACCTGTAGCCACTACTTCCCAAACGGGATCTTTTAGCGCCAGCTTTTCCAGTAATGTCTGGCTAATGTATCCGATCTGCTTGCGAACTTCCTGCACATCACATTGACCATACGTATGCCCAAGCACCTCAACTGTGCCACGACTTGGAAACATATACCCTGTCATCATTTCCAACAATGTTGTTTTGCCGGAACCATTTCGACCCAAAATAGCCCAATGTTCACCATCTCGTATTTCCAGGCTTACATCGTCCAAGATACGTCTTTCTTCGCGCTGTAATGTAATGTTTTTCATGGATATCATTCCATCACGCTCCTTATCCTGCTCAGCAAGTGTTCTACAGATTCCATTTTGTAGATGATTTCAGGATTTTTGTTTTCACCATTATATATAAGAAGCGCGGGGACGCTGGAAATCCGATACTCCTGCACTAGTTCAGGAATATAGTTAATATTGCTCTGTACCACTGTTCCTTCGGGAAGCAAATGCTCTACTACCTCCAACATTCTACGGGCAGCCGCGCATGTCCCACACATGGGAGTGTATACAAACAAAGCCAGCTTGCATCCCTCCCATATGGCACGGCGTGCCTCCTTTTGTCCGAGCTCTTTCATCGCTTGGACTCGCTTATGATCTCTTGCATACGCGCCTCAGGAATGGGTCCGTTATGCACAGTGACTCCCTCCGGCTTATTCGCATAAAGCAGTTCATACATGGCTTGCCGCCCCTGTGGACTGGAGGAATGCAAGTAAATTTCGCGCGGATATAATTGTTTACTTGCAATAGCAGCAGCTACATCCTTTCCCGTCGGTTGGCCTGGACCCAAATCATAATCTAACGACAGGATCGATATAGGGTATTCATGAAGCAGAAGCAGACACTCATCCGCGTCCCTTGCCAGCTTAAAACCTGGAGGACAAGGTCGATAATCGTCCATAAACAAATACATCAACTTCTCCTCCTTCTTCCCAAAAAGTAAGCTTACATAAGTCGCTTAGTACTATTATCCTCTGTATATTTTACTGCCAGCTTTGA
>NZ_JCAJRU010000059.1:0-22166 GCF_059447605.1 Paenibacillus sp. N119s
TGGAAAATCACCTCCTCTACTGTACAGTATGCGATAACAACAACGGTAATTGTACTTTGCATAACACTGCAGAGCTTATGGAAATTGAACATCAAAAATATCCGTATCGACCGAAGGTTGACCCTACAGAAGTGGATATGTCCCACCCTTTTTACCGCTATGATCCCAATCAATGTATTGCATGCGGCCAATGTGTAGAGGTATGTCAGAATCTTCAGGTCAATGAAACATTGTCCCTCGATTGGGAAGCCGAACGCCCTCGCGTGATCTGGGACGCTGGGGTTGCCATTAACGATTCCTCCTGCGTCAGCTGCGGTCAATGTGTAACGGTCTGTCCATGCAATGCCTTGATGGAGAAATCCATGCTGGGAGAGGCTGGCTTCATGAGCGGCATAAATAAGGATTTGTTAAATCCGATGGTGGATTTAATTAAGGAAGTAGAACCAGGCTACAGCGGAATTTTTGCAATTTCGGAAGCCGAAGCAGCGATGCGTGAAACCCGCACGAAAAAAACAAAAACCGTCTGTACGTTTTGCGGTGTAGGTTGCAGCTTTGAAGTTTGGACTAAAGGCCGCAAAATTTTGAAGGTACAGCCTACCTCCAAGGGGCCTGTTAACGGCATCTCGACCTGTGTTAAGGGGAAATTCGGCTGGGATTTTGTGAATAGCGATCAGCGTTTGACCTCGCCGTTAATTCGTCAAGGAGACGAATTCGTGGAAGCAACCTGGGAAGAAGCCTTGAGCCTGATGGCCAGTAAAATGGGAGCGATTAAAGAAAACTACGGCGGCGAGGCACTCGGTTTTATTTCTTCATCCAAATTTACCAATGAAGAAAATTATCTGATGCAAAAGCTGGCTCGTCAGGTGTTTCAAACGAATAACGTTGATAACTGCTCACGATATTGCCAATCTCCTGCATCATGGGGGTTGCAATACACCGGAGGCATCGGTGGGGACAGCGGTACGATCAAAGACATTGCCTCAGCAGGCTTGGTCATACTGGTCGGCTGTGCGCCGGGAGAAGGACATCCAGTGCTGGCTACCCGTATCAAACGTGCGCATAAGCTGCATGGTCAAAAGTTGATCTCCGTCGACCTGCGCAAGCATGAAATGGCAGAACGCGCAGATCTGTTCATGCGTCCGAAGCAAGGTACTGATTATGTGTGGTTATCTGCTGTAGCCAAATACATCATTGAGCAAAACTGGCATGATGCTAAATTCATCGAGGAACATGTAAATTTCTATCCTGAATATTTGAAATTGCTGGAGCGTTTCACCCTGGAATTCGCCGAACAGGAGACCGGCCTTTCCAAAGAGACGCTGATTCAGGTAGCAAACATGATTCACGAAGCAGACGGCACAGCCATTTGCTGGGGTATGGGTGTGACGCAAAACATCGCGGGCTCCTACACTTCAATTGCAATTGCCAACCTGCTGCTGGTGACTGGCAACTTTATGCGTCCAGGCGCAGGCGCATATCCGCTGCGCGGACATAACAATGTTCAGGGTGCTGCCGATATGGGCACAATGCCGGATATTTTTCCTGGCTATCAGCCTGTAACGAACGATGCCATTCGTGCCAAGTTCGAAGCGGCTTACGGCGTACAAATTCCAAGTCAACGCGGACTAGATAACATTCAAATGCTGGAAGCCATTGAAACAGGTAAGCTCAAAGGGATGTATATTGCTGGGGAAGAGATGGCTTGGGTGGATGCGGACTCCAACCATACCCAAGAAATGCTGGCGAATTTGGATTTCCTTGTCGTGCAGGATGTATTTCTAAGCAAGACAGCTGAATTCGCTGATGTTATTTTGCCAGCTGTACCTTCACTCGAAAAAGACGGCACTTTCACGAACACCGAACGTCGTGTACAGCGTTTATATGAAGCACTGCGCCCTGTGGGAGACAGCAAACCGGATTGGTGGATTTTCAGCCAATTTGCCAAGCACATGGGATTTGATTGGGATTACAGTCATCCGAGCGAAATTTTTGAGGAGATGGCGGCGCTCACTCCATTTTTCTCCCAATGTAATTACGACGTATTGGAAGGCTGGAACAGCTTCCATTGGGGATCACCGGACGGCAGCAACACACCGCTCCTGCATACCAACGGCTTTAACTTTCCAGATAAAAAAGCACGCTTGGGACTCTTCGAATATGTACCACCAAAAGAGTACCCTGCTGAATTCGATCTGACCTTAAATAATGGTCGACTGCTCGAACAGTTTCATGAAGGAAATATGACGACCAAATCAGCAGGCATCCAGCTCAAACTGCCAAAAGTATTTGTGGAGGTGTCCCCTGAATTGGCTGAAGAGCGCGGAGTCACAGACGGATCGTTGGTTCGACTGGAATCTCCCTACGGTGCGGTAAAGCTGCATGTTCTGGTGACGGACCGGGTGCAAGGAACAGAAATTTATGTGCCGATGCACTCTACCAGCCATGAGGGAGCTGTCAATCTATTAACAGGTGGAGCATTCGATGTGATTACCCGTACACCGGCCTATAAACAAACTAAAGTACGGATGCAAGTTTTGGAGTTCGATGGTCAAAATCCGCTCCCAGCTATCAATCCTCGTTATAAAAAGCGGCATCCGCAAAATGGGGTTGAGGTGGATCGTAAGTGGAATCGTCCAGGTTACATTGATTTGGTAGATCAAAAATAAGGAGGTCAAACCATGGCTAAGCCTATTTCAATTGTGAGAAAACGTGTTTTGACTGCAGAAGAACGGCAAAAACAATCGCTGGATCAACTTACTGCCAATCTGGCAGATAATGGGGAGGCATTGCAGAAAACGCTTGAAATTGTACGCGAACTACACGACAGCGGTTTGCTCGAAGCAGCTCAGTCTATGCTAAAAGCCAAAGAAGCCATCGCCCAAATCGCTGTGGGACAAGCGACACGCAAGCCTGTAACGAATGTGATCAATAATCTGATGGGTGCAGCAGGAATGCTGTCCGAGGTAGACCCCGAGCTGATGAAAAAACTGGCAAGCAGCGTCACTACAGGTCTGAATGAAGCCGAAGAGCATCTAAAGCAGAATAAAAAGACTCGGCTGCGCGATCTTATGAAGGCCATGAATGACCCGGATGTAAACCGGGCAATGGGGTTCGGTATTCATTTTCTCAAAGGCATGGGAAAAGGTTTGTCTGATCAATAGTTTAATAGACATGAAGATTGAAGACTACTGACCACAGACAATAAAAAGAGCTGGCTCCGAAAATGGGGACAGCTCTTTTTATTTATTTTTTATCCACTTGCAACAACGTCACCGTTTTATGAGAAACGGCATCTTTTATTTGCTCGTCTGCGATGACCTTAAGCTTTAGCAAGCTGGCAATTTTTGAAGAATCCGGTTTTGAAAACAATCGCCATAGTTGAGGATCGGGCAATGCATCATACAATCTCGCATGATCGTATTCCTTGCGCTGCTGTTCTACAATCCTGACCCGGTAGTTGCCAATTTCCCAATCGGATACTTCCTGCTGTGCACAATGAGCGGTAATGTCATTACGCAAATCAGCCAATTCGCCTTCAATTTCTTTTTGCTTTTGCTTCAACTGGTAATAGCGACGCACCTTGTTTTCCAATTCCATCACGCTCCTCTGCTTACATATGTATGTTGGCAGAAGCGTTTTAGGACAAGTTTATAACGTTAGAATAAAAGGTGTAACTGTGACTGAGACAGCATTTCCCGGGTAATGGCAACGTCGATCCATTGAGCCTTCATCATTCAAACTTTATTTAGGTATATTTGTCCTTGGAGTTATAGGCCCTGCTTTCTTAGAATCCTCCTTTCGCTTCATATAATTGGCCCAGTATGCCGTCAGAATTGGCACCAAAATGGAGGTCACTATGACCGAAGCGGCTACTAATGCCGTTGCAGATTGCGCAACAGGCAAAAATTCAGGCTTGATATTGGCAACAATGACTGGATTTGCTACTGCTGCGCCTGCTGTGCTGGAGGCAGCAATCCCTGCCGTACCGTTGCCACCACCAATATATTTATCTGCCAGAATCAGGGGAATACCTGTAATGAAAATTACAGAAATACCTAATAGAATACCTAGCACACCTGTCTGGACAATAACACTCAGATCAATGGAACAACCCAGTGCAAAACCGAAAAATGGAATCAGAGCCTGTGTCGCGTTCCCAAAATATTTGCGGAAATCATGATCCAAGTTGCCCAGCGTAAAGCCGACCAAAAATGGTAATACGGCCCCAACAAATGTTTGTGGTTCAAAAACGGCCAATCCCGTACTTCCTAGAATAAGCATGGTCACCAATGGACCTGATTCCAGAGACATCAGCACGAATGCTCCTGCCTCTTCCTTAGAACCATACTGCTGCATAATGGAGGCGTAGAGCCCGCCGTTCGTCATATCCATAGCCGAGATCAGCGCCAGCACGGACAAGCCTGCAAATAGCCCGCTTTCTATGCCGCCAACAGGCAGCAATCTAGACGCAATAATCGCCACAACCCAGGCGACCGCGATTTTAGTCAATACGAGCGTTCCCGATTTACGCAATACAGTGCCTGTCGCCCGCACATCTATGGAAGCACCCATACAAAAAAACCACACTGCCAAAATGGGCACCGTACCGGTCATCAACCCTTTGGTAAAAGATCCAAAATAATCGCCTGCCCATGGAGTAAACGTATGAAAAAGTGCGCCAATAAACAGCGGCACCAGCATGATGCCCCCTGGAATCTTATCGATGTTTTGTTTAATTCTCATAACTTCATTCAACCCTTTCGTTTTTGCCAATGCAAAAACAAGGCCGTTTTACTTGCGGCTTAAGCCGAGTTCAGGAATTAATTTGGCGAAAGTATCATGACTATCCTTCAGTTGACGTGCGAATGCCTCTGCATTTTGGACACGCAACCCTAACCCATGCTTCCGCATTTCCTCCCTGAATTGTTCGTCTTTCGTCCCCTTGATCAGTGCATCCACCAGCGTTTGAGCCACTTCATTCGGTGTATCCTTGGGTACAGCCAGCCCTCTCCAGGTGCCGATAAAATGGACACGCAGCCCAGTCGCCTGGTGAAGGGTTGGTACCTTTGGAAACGCTTCCGAAATAGTATCTGCCTGGATCGCCAATATGCGAAGTTTTCCTTCGTCCACGTATTTCTTCACTTCTGCGGGACTGACAGGTACAGCATCCACGAATCCGCTCATTAACGCAGAAACGGCGGGGCCTGCTCCCTCATAAGGGATATGGGTGAAGCGGACTCCGCTTTTCTGCTCCAGCATCGCAGCAGCGAGGTGCCAGATACTTCCTGTGCCTGCATTCCCCATTTTTAGCTTGCCTGGATGAGTCCTAGCATCCTCTAAAAATGCCTCCGCTGTCTCCCACGGGGCATCCGCCCGGACCGTAATAGCAGAAGGGTCCATATTCGTTTGAAGCAGCGGTTTAAAGCGCTCATAGGTGATCGGCAGCAGCCCCAAATGTGGCAATGTAGTCAGTTCAGCGACCAGATACGTTACGGTATAACCGTCCGCCTGCGCCTCAGCTCCCTCCATTAGCCCGACAGAACCGCCGCCGCCTGTTCGATTAACGACGATGATCGGCTGTCCGAGATGCTTTTCGGCGGCTTTTGCCAACGCTCTTGCGGTAATATCCGTACCACCCCCCGCTGCATATGGAACGACAAGTGTTACTGGCTTCGCAGGAAATACACCACGGCTGTGATCTTGAAGGGTGCGGTGATCTACATACTCACTGATACTCAAGGCAGAAAGCATAGCCACTCCTGCCGCAACCAGCACATATTTTTGCCATGACTTTTTCTTCATTACCTTTCCTCTTCTCCACAATTGAACTGGGCCCATCATCTTGCGCCCGTTGTCACCTCCAACGTTTTCGGTCATATTGTTCACGCTTACATGAAGTCAATGTACCGCAACGTGGAGATCCACATCCATCATCTAATTTTTGTGTTTATCTTCAATTTCACCAAAGCATCGATTTTCTGACCGATCTGCATATTCATTAGAAGATTTGTTGATTTGTCTGAACTTCCCTGGGGTCACTTGTTTATACTTGCGGAATACACGAATAAAGCTGTTCTCGTTTCGATACCCGACCTGCTCTGCAATTTCACCAATTTTCAAATGCGTTTCACACAGCAATATGCATGCCTTTTTGACACGTAATGCTGTCAAATAGTCATATACGGTAGTTCCCGTTTCCTCCTTGAACATGCTGCTCACTGAGGACACGCTCATGTGAACATGAGCCGCAATTTCCTGAAGCCCGATGTTCAGATGCAGATGATGTTCCATATATTCGATCATCTCTTGTACACGTACAAAATCTTTGGACTGTTGGCGTCCGTGCCACTTTTCTTCAATATCAGTCAACATGATGGCCAGCAGAGCCTCAATGTCTTGAAGGTCTAGCGTCAAAATCTGATTCCAATGATAATCAGCAAGCTGATCAGGTGGTGTCACGCTCTGAGTGGCACACCATTTTAGCAAATCTTCCAGCAGTTCATGAACAAATAGGTAGACCTGGCGTGGAGATGTCCTATAGTGTCGAAGTTCTTCTACCCACTGACTGACTAGTTTTGCACTTGCACCAGGTTCCTGTGACTCCACAGCACGAATCAGATCCACACGCCGATGGTCCAGTAATCTTGCATCCTTAGCCTGATCCTGTGGCTGCACATCCATTATGCAATCCTGTTTCACATTTATGCTGCTTCTATTCATATGTGAGCGTCCATACCCCTTATACAAACGCAAATTAAGCGCCTCTTTTCCCTGTATAAAAGACGCCCGTACCTCTTGAATATCTGTGACCCTATGGCCAATCCCTACCGAAATAGTCATGGGAAGATACTCACCGACCACCTGAATTAGCCTGTCAACGCCCTTGCGAAGCCATGCTCTCTCTTTGGCTGCTCCCTCCGCTCCAACTTCATTTATACTCTCCCTGAGCTGCAACAGGACAACCAGACCACTCTCCTCCTCCGGCGCACTGACTGCTTTCCACTGAGGCTCAAGCAATTCCAGTAAAATATTGTTTAGCGCATATTTGAGCAGCATTTTGTCCTCTTCTGGAAAGCTTGCGGTCCACATAGAATACCGATCAATCGACACGACCATAACAACCAAAGATTTACCGTCCCAATCGGAAAAATACTGCTCCCATTTCGTACGCATTTCCTGTATACCCATTCTACGCTGGAAAACATCTTCTATATATTTGGATCGCAGCTCCGGCAAGCTTCGCTCTACCACCAATGATTTGCGATGAAATTCTCCAACTAACTTGCTAATCACGGGTTCCAGATCATACAAACCTCCCTGGCGTGTTCCTTTATTGCCTGAATTCAGGAGACTATTAATTTTTTTCATGGGGCGAAAAGCTGCATAATTGTAATAGTACACCGCTGAGCACCCAGCCAGAATAGAGATCAAGGCCAGCCACAGCATCATATTACGCGCCAGCTTCACATTTTTCAGTAGCTTGTCCATCGGTACGAGGGATACTAGACGCCAGCCCGTGACATCGGAGAAGGTCTGGTTCGCCATGTATTCCATATCTCCAATTTCTACATAAGCATAAGGATTCACATCCAGCTCTTTCAAAACCCTGCCCATATCATTTAAGGGTAAGGACGATCTCAGTTTGGGATAGATCAACTCCCCCTCCAGATCATAGACATATTGCGAGTTGGATAAATGAATATACAGTTTGGAAAAAAAACGGTCGTAATCCAGATTGATTAACACCGCACCCATGACCTGTCCATTCTCAACTATAGGCCTAGCCAGCGAGAGCAGCTCTATCGTGCCATGTTGTTGATCCGTGCCATACCATCTCCGCTTAATCAGCAACGGCTTTTTTTGGATGTCCTGAATCCAGGGAACCCAGGTTGTATCCGGTGCTTGATTCCAATCGGGAAAATAACCATAATTGCTGGAGATGAGAGCATGATTGTCCAAAGAAATGATATCAACCGAGTGAATTTCTTCATGCGAAGAAAGGGTTTTCAAATATTTCTGAAGCCGTTCTATGACAGTAGCGTTGTTGGATAACGACTTTCCATCCTTTGAGACACGTACAAAAGGCGCTACATTCGGATGATAAGCCGCATCCAGCGCCTTGTTATCTGATTCACGAAAAGCCCGATTGGTCACATCCAGATTGATTTGCAGCAATTCTATATTGGGTGTGTTCAGCTCAGTGTCCAAACCTTCACGATATCTTGAATACGATAGCAAGCCGATCACGCTGATCACGAGCGACACGCACAGGGTGAGCAGCAAAATCAGTCTTGTCTGCTTATTTTTCAGTATCAATCGAAGCTTAAGTCGCAGCATTTCTGTAACTTCATCCTTCCGGTATACGCTATCCATCTTCCTATAACCCACATCATCAGATGAGATATTACCTTTTACATCTATTTGACGCATGAAGTGGAATTTCCTGCCTATATACATCAAACTTAGCAAAAGTTACATCATTCAAATAAAAAAGAAGAAGTCTCCCTGTAGAGGGTGAACTTCTTCTTTATGTACTACTAATATTGATTGTTCAGCAGCATAGATATCCATATTATAATGTTAGCTCGTCTTTTCCACCTGAAAACGATCCAGCTCCCGCTGCATTTCCTCGCGAATCTGGCGAAGCTCCTTTACCTTCTCAGCCGATTCCTCGAAGGAACGCTTCTGCTCCACCGTGGAAGCCGTAATCTCTTCACTGCCTGCGGCGGACTGCTGGGTGATTGCACTAATATTTTCGATAGCTTGCTGCACCTGTACACTCAGTTCTCGCGATACATTCATGTCCATGGATAACTTGCTGATTTGGCCAGCAATTTGCTGCACTTTGCCACTAATCTCTCTGAATGATTCTCCGGTGGAGGAGGTTGCCTTCTCCTGCTCGCGGAACAGCTCCTGACTTTGCTGCACAGAGGTCTTTACCTTATCCATAGCCAGCGTGATGCCCTCAACAGCGGTATAAATTTTCTTTACAGCAGATTCAGATTGATTCGCCAGCTTTTTCACTTCATTGGCAACCACCGCAAAGCCTTTTCCCGCTTCACCTGCACGTGCAGCCTCAATCGAAGCATTCAAGGACAACAACGACGTCTGGCTGGCAATTTCAGATACATAACCGGTCATCGTCGTGATCTCGGCTGCATTAGATTCCAGCTCCCTAACGGTTTGCTCCACTTCGGACATTGCTGAACGATTCTCCGCAACGATTCGCATTTGGTCCGTCATGACACGCGTCCCCTGCTCAATGACAAGCAAAGCATCCTCACTATACGCGGTGGATTGCGTAGTCTCCAGTAGATTGGATTCAAACTTCTGCTGCATCTCATCTACAACACCAACCGTCGACGAAAGGTCCTCAGCAATTTTCTGGCTACCTATCGCAAGTTCCTCTGTTGATGTGCTGACTTGTGTCACAATCTCCTTCATGGCCTCATTGTGCTGATCAATATCCCGAGCCATCAGATCGACACGATTACCCGCCTGATCAATGGAGAGTACAATGCTGCGCAAATTCCCGATCATAACACGGAACGATTCATTGAGTTCGTCCAGCTCATCGCGGCCCTTGGTTTGAGCGAGTTGAACGATTAAATTTCCTTCAGCAATTTGCTTCGCAGCCTCCGTTAACTTGCGGGTTCTCAGCGCAAGCTGCCTGGAGGTATATGTATTGTATAGCCCAACGGCCACCAGAAGTAGAACTGCACCTGCCAAGGCCAATTGCCAAGTAAAACGAATACTCTTGGTCAACTCTTCTGTGTATTGGTCGTAACGCGCCTTGGTCAATAGATCCAGCATAAATACATCGTTCTGAATCCCCTGGGCACGCATGGCCTCTCGTTTGGACTCCGGGCTGTTTTGAGCACTCATCGCTTTTTCCGTTGCTGCTTTCAATTGGCTGAATTTAGTTTTAATCGTATCCAGTCGCTTTTGCTGCGCTTCGGTCTGCATCATGCCTTGTGAAAGCAAAGCAATTGTCTTTTCAGACTGAGACAGCTGATTTTGCACATCGGCTTTGTTGCTCTCTGTCATCGAAGTAGAGTAATTTTGCAGCGCCTGCCCTGACTGAATCAGATAGGCATTGAGCTGCTGTACATTCAACATGGCCGGAACAAGATTACTGCTCTGAGCGTTAATACGTAATAATTCAAAAATGATATAAGCTACTAAAGCCAGGCAAGCGATCAGGGAAATCATCGCGTTTAGCACCAGTTTTCCTTGCAGTTTCATCAGCATTCATCCTCCGTTGTCGAACATTTATTGGGTAGGTACAGTAAGTGTGCCGGATTTGATTTTTTCCATTAAATCATCCATCACCTTTTGCTGCTCCGGCTTCAGTGTCACGATACGAATAGGCGCCAAACCTATACCATTTTCCGCAAGCCCAAACACCATGTCCTTCTCTGTAAATGTTCTTTGATGCTCTGCAAAGCCTTTGACGACTGTATAAATTGCACTATCTACATTTTTAATCATCGAGGTCACTACCGCTTTTTCCGCAATAAAAAACTGGTCGCTATCGACCCCGATGGCGAATTTGTGCTGCTTTTGTGCTTCCTGTAATGCACCTACACCGGTTAGTCCTGCTGCTGCAAAAATGACATCAATCTGATCCTGATTAATCATGTCATTCGCAATTTTTGTTCCCAGCTCCGGCTTGCCAAAATCCCCTGCATACGTTGCCGTAACTTTGGCATTCGGCTTGACTGATTGCACCCCTGCGCGATACCCAACCTCAAACTTTTTTAATAGAGGCGATTCCGCTCCTCCGAGAAAACCCACCTGCTCGGTGCGACTCGTCAAACCGGCAACGACCCCAGCCATAAAACTTCCCTCTTCTGCTTTGAATGAAATAGAGGCCACATTCGGTAAATCCGACTTCTCATCCACGATTAAAAATTTACGATCCGGGTACTTTTTGGCAGTAGATTCCAAACTATCCTTCACCATATAACCCAGTCCAATGATTAAATCGGCTTTTTCTTGGGCAAGCTGCTCAAAAGCTGCATCATACGTCTTGGTCTCCGTGATTTCCCGGTATTCAAAAACAATCTTTCCTTCATCCCGTGCCTTGACCAAACCTCGAAAAGCAGCGTCACTGTAAGATTGGTCACCCAGACCGATATCTGACAGCACGATTCCCACTTTAATGGGCTGGGGCTTGGTTTGTGCGGCCGATTGCCCACATGCACTTAGCAATAATGCAAAGATTATAACCATGGGAAGCCACCTAAAAGTTAATAATACAACTTGCTTTTTCATGACTTATCACCTCATCCTAATTTGGAAATTCCCAACATCTTTATATCGGTTATAAAAGCAGATTTTTTCATAAGAGTTTCTGTAAATTCATTGTTAATAGAAGTGTGATAAGCGTGATGCTTTTGTTCCTTATGTAAAAAATGTATATTTTGTACTGTTTTTATTATACGAACTGTCTAAATTCATTGATTTCCGTTTATCTCGAAAGATTAAAGTGTAATTTCCATTGAAAAACCTAGGTAGTTTGAAACTGAAACTATCACTCTAGTTCTATTTGAAAGGAGCAACATTTAAAATGACTTCAACCCCTTTAATTCCACAGCCTAAAACTTATGGCCCCTTAGGTAATCTACCCTTGATCGATACACATGCCCCTGTCCAGTCTTTGGTTAAGCTTGCTAATGAGTACGGTCCCATTTTTCGCATGGATCTGCCTGAAGGAACGAACATTTATATTTCCGGCCATAAGCTGGTCGCAGATGCCTGTGATGAATCCCGTTTTGACAAACAAGTGTGGGCACCATTACAAAAGGTACGAGCTTTTGCCGGAGACGGACTATTCACAAGCTGGACTGAGGAACCGAACTGGCGCAAGGCCCACCAAATATTGCTGCCAAGCTTCAGTCAGCGGGCCATGAAGGGTTACCACAATATGATGCTTGATCTTGCTGTTCAGCTGGTACAAAAATGGTCGCGACTCAATCCCGATGAAAGTGTAGAGGTACCGGAAGATATGACCCGGCTGACCTTGGATACCATCGGATTATGCGGCTTTAATTATCGTTTTAACAGCTTTTACCGTGATCAGCCCCATCCGTTCGTGACCAGTATGACACGCGCACTGGATGAAGCGATGAGTCAGCTGCAACGCCTCAATTTGCAAAACAAGCTGATGTTATCGAAGAAAAAGCAGTTTAAACACGACATCGAAACGATGTTCTCTCTGGTGGACAGTATTATTCAAGAACGCAAAACCATGGGCAACCAAGGGGAAGAGGATTTACTGGCACGTATGCTGGAGGGCAAGGACCCGGAAACCGGTGAAACGCTGGATGATGAAAATATCCGCTATCAGATCATCACCTTTCTCATCGCCGGTCATGAAACGACCAGTGGGCTTTTATCCTTTGCCATTTACTATTTGCTTAAAAATCCGCGGACGCTAACCAAAGCATATGAGGAAGTAGATCGCGTGCTCACTGATTCGCTGCCTTCCTATACTCAGGTGCGTGAACTCAAGTACATAAGGATGATACTGAATGAAGCTTTGCGACTGTGGCCGACAGCGCCCGCCTTCTCTCTCTATGCCAAAGAAGACACGCTGCTAGACGGAACCTACCCACTTAAAAAAGGGGACAGCGTCAATGTACTCATCCCGAAACTGCACCGTGATACCGAGGCTTGGGGCGATGACGTTGAGGAATTTAGACCGGAACGCTTCGAGGACCCATCCGCCATTCCGCAAGATGCCTACAAACCGTTTGGCAACGGTCAACGCGCCTGTATTGGACAACAGTTTGCCCTACAGGAGGCCACCCTTGTGCTGGGGATGGTACTAAAACATTTTGAGCTGATTGATCATACTAATTATGAGTTGAAAGTCAAAGAAACGCTTACGCTCAAGCCAGAAGGCTTCACCATTCAAGTACGTCCACGCAGCCCACAGACTACCGTCATGCTGCCAGGAGCTGCTCAAGAACTTCATGAAAAGGAGGAACAAAAAGTTGCAGCCCCTCATGCCAAAAAGCATGGTACCCCTTTGTTATCTTTGTACGGCTCGAATCTGGGTACAGCTGAGGGACTTGCAGGCGAATTAGCCGATTCAGGTCGGAATTGGGGTTTTAACAGTAGCATAGCAACTCTCAATGATTGTGTGGAGAATTTATCTAAAGAAGGCGTGGTACTTATTACGACCGCATCTTATAACGGACATCCACCGGATAATGCGGATGCCTTTGTAAAATGGTTGGAGCAGGCAGGCGAGGGAAAATTGGCAGGCGTAAGGTACGCTGTCTTTGGTTGTGGCGATCGTAATTGGGCCAGCACATATCAGCGTATTCCAAGAAAGATCGACGAGCTAATGGCTGCCAAAGGAGCAAAGCGACTGTATGACCGGGGTGAGGGCGATGCCAGTGGTGACTTCGAGAAGGATTGGGAAGCCTGGAACCACGGCTTATGGCCGGAATTGCTGAATGCTTTCGGGATAGAGCACAGTGATACAGAGCCACAGGACACCAATAGTCTGAGCATAGAGTTTGTAAGCGGCGTACTTAGCGCTCCTCTGGCGGCCAACTATGAGGCAGCTACTGCCATTGTTACCGTCAATCGTGAACTGCTTGCTGCTGAAAGTGAACGCAGTACACGACATCTGGAAATCAAATTACCAACCGAATTATCCTATCGCGAGGGTGATCATCTTGGTGTATTGCCGCGTAATCCCGCTTCGCTGGTGAATAGGGTGATGCAACGATTTCATTTACAGGATCAAGACTATATCGTCTTGAGAGGCAGTGACCGGGATGCGGCACATCTCCCTTTAGATCGACCTGTAAGCGTAGAAGATTTGCTCACTCTCAGTGTGGAACTGCAAGAACCGGCGACAAGAGCCCAGCTACGGCAGCTGGCATCCTTTACAGTGTGTCCACCGCACAAGAAAGAAATCGAAGCTTTGCTGGAGGATACTACCTTTGATCAAGAAATACGACAGAAGCGCGTCACAATGCTGAATATTCTGGAAAAGTATCCAGCCTGCGAGTTGCCATTTGAAAACTTTATCTCGCTGTTACCCCCACTCAAGCCTAGATACTACTCCATCTCCAGTTCTCCACTTGAATCGGAGCATTCAGCGAGTATAACCGTGGGCGTCGTGCGTGGACCAGCCCGTAGCGGACAGGGTGAATACCTAGGAATTGCCTCCAATTATTTGGCACAGCTCCAACCAGATGATCCCACTGTGATTTTTGTGCGTAAGCCTCAGTCGGGCTTCCGTTTGCCGGAAGACCCGTCCGTGCCTATCATCATGGTCGGTCCGGGTACCGGGGTGGCACCATTCCGCGGCTTCCTCCAAACACGCCATGCACTTAAGGAGAGAGGGGAACAGCTCGGCGAAGCTCATCTATACTTTGGTTGCCGTAATCCAAAGCTCGACTATCTGTACAAGCAAGAGTTACAAGCCTGGGAGCAGGAAGGAATCGTGACGCTTCATACAGCCTTCTCACGTCTGCACGATCAACCCAAAAGATACGTACAGCATGTCATGAAGGAAGATGCAGACACTCTGATTCACTTGCTTGATGAAGGGGCTCATCTGTATGTATGCGGTGATGGCAGCCGTATGGCTCCCGATGTAGAAAACACCCTATGTGCAGCTTATGCGGAAGCACATCATACCAGTAAAGAAGAGGCACAGCAATGGTTGGATCGTCTCCAACAGGAACAACGCTATGCCAAGGATGTCTGGACAGGCATCTAATGATAACAGTATAAGAGCAGCAACATATTCAAAAATAAAAGGGACTGATTACTGAGCTTCAAGCTCGCCGCCAGTAGTTCAGTCCCCTTTATAATTATTTTCTACTCCATTTGGAAGCGATCACCTCTGCCTTACTTTCTATTACATCCATAACCTCCTCCCGGCGCTTTGACTTGAACATATCTATCATGTCTTCCAGATCACTGCGGTCCAATAATTTTACTCCGTTGACAGCTGCAAGTGTTTTACAGGATTCCGTATAACGACCGGAGGTGATAACTACAGACTTGTCCGCCGCATAATAACGCATAGAGGTGTAAATTTCCTGCACTGCACCCAAGCCGACCGGATGTTGTACAGCGTAACGCTTGGCTTGAATCACGACTCTAGCGCCTTCACGGTCTGTAAATACCAGATCCGCTCCAAAATCCCGACTGCTGGTCGTTTTATAAATGTCCTTATAGCCAAGTGCGGATAACAACCGCTGCAAGTAAAGCTCAAATTCCGAGCCATCCTCCATACGATCAATATCCTGAATTCCGATTTTGCGTGGGTCAAGCTCTCGTAAAATCCGATTTCTGCGACCACGCATCATCCCCCTGATGATGAGCACAAGTAATAATAGTAATACAATGAGTCCTATTCCTAATTCCTTATATGCCGATATTTGCTCCAGCAGCATTCTTCTTCCCCTTTTCTACAGTAGGCATGCAGACGGTATATTCTCTTAGTTGAGTTACCGTTACCACCTATCACACAGATGCAGTTTACACAAAAGCAACCCCGCCGAATTCGACGGGGCTGCCTTCATTTTATCTCAAAGTTGCCAACATTCTAACTCTGCAATATTATTCGCGATTCAGCAAAGATTCTCCGGCAATCCCAGGCTGAGTCATCTGGTACGGGTCCAATATAATGTCCAATTCTTCCTCGGTTAGTACATTATACAGCAGACACAGCTCACGTACCGATTTGCCAGTCGTAATTGCTTCGCGGGCAATGCGTGACACGACCTCATATCCGAGATGCGGATTGAGGGCTGTAATAATACCTACACTGTTCTCCACATATTCACGGCACCGCTCCACATTTGCTTCAATTCCTTCCACGCAATGAATGCGGAAGACATTGAAGCCCTGCTTCATAATTTCCAGCGATTGCAGCAGATTGTAGACAAGTACAGGCTCCATCACATTCAGTTCCAGTTGACCCGCCTCCGAAGCCAGGCAGATCGTATGGTCATTACCAATAACCTGAAAGGCAATTTGGTTAATGACCTCACACATCACCGGATTTACCTTGCCCGGCATAATGGATGACCCCGGCTGACGAGCAGGCAGACTCAATTCTCCCAGACCCGCGCGAGGTCCTGAAGCCATCAAGCGGATGTCATTGGCCACCTTAGACATATTCATCATACATATTTTCAAGGCAGCAGACACTTCAGTATAGGCATCCGTATTTTGTGTGGCATCTACGAGATGTTCATCTGCTTCCAGAGGAAAGCCACTAACCTCTGCCAGTACCTCAGCGACACGCTGAATATAACGACGGTCTGCGTTCAAGCCTGTACCCACCGCTGTTGCACCCATATTAATGGTTAGCAGGTGATCTTTGGTTGCACGGACGCGTCCGATATCACGGCCCAGCACACGAGCATAAGCCTGAAACTCCTGCCCTAATCGGATCGGCACTGCATCCTGCAAGTGGGTTCTACCCATTTTAATCACACTATCAAACTCAGTGGCCTTGCGGGAAAAAGCTTCCTGAAGCTCACTCATGGTGACTAACAGCTTATCAATCATACTTAATACAGCCAAATGTACAGCCGTAGGAAAAGCATCGTTCGTCGATTGCGCCATATTAACGTGATTATTAGGACTGATCTCCTGATAGTCTCCTCGCTGCTTACCGATCAGCTCCAGCGCCCTGTTTGCAATCACTTCATTTGTATTCATATTAATGGACGTGCCTGCGCCGCCCTGAATCGGATCGACGATAAAATGATCATGCAACTGTCCTTGAATAATCTCGTCAGCAGCCTGAATAATGGCCTCTGCTTTGGGGCGATGTAAACGGGTTAGTTCCATGTTTACCGTCGCTGCTCCCTTTTTTACGATTGCCATGGCTTTAATCAACTCAGGATGCAATCGTTGGCCTGTGATTGGAAAATTCTCTTTTGCCCTTAGAGTTTGTACACCGTAATAAGCATCTGACGGCACTTCCTTGGTTCCTAAAAAATCATGTTCCAGCCTCATATTCTTTGATTCCTCCGCTGTATTTGCTACATTCTTCAATTCAGTACAGTCAAATGATATAAAAAGACCTTTTCGGATCTCCTCTTCATTATACGTTCCGATTCCCGTGCTTTACCAGTCGAATAAACGCGGAAAAAGGTTATGTAATCCTATGACAAGTTATGATTACCCGTATATCCCACGGTTATTCGGTAAATGCTCAGTTATGACTGGAATACGGATTTAATGACTTATAATAATATCGAGTGGCATGCAGTTGACCATCGGCTGATTGAGCATAGCCCGGTATAACACCAGCTTCCACAAACCCGATTGACTCGTATAGTCTATTAGAAGGATCTCCTACCCGCGTATCCAGCACCAGTAAGGTTCTATTCAGACGCACTGCCTCTTCTTCGGCTGCCTTCATTAACTGGCGTGCGATCCCAAGCCTGCGTCCAGACGGATGCACCATCAGCTTTGCAATTTCTGCACGATGTGTAGCGTTTGCTTTTTGTGCCAACTGAAGCTGAACTGTCCCAACAGGTACTCCGTCCTTCTCGGCTATCCATAGAACTACACCGTCCTCAAGCACACTGTTCCAATAAGCTGCTGCTTCCTGATACCCCAGTGGCGGTAAGAAACCTATAGATGCACCATCAGCAACCACGTCGATCAATAGCCGGCTTAATGAATCTGATAATACTTCGCTAATCTCTTGAACAGGGTAGATTCCTATTTCATTAGACATTGCAGTTCCTCCCGATAAGATCAATAACACGCAAGAAAGAAAATAAACTATCTTTTTAGGATAGCTTACTTTCCATGATACATCATTTGCTTTATCACTCTTGCTTCTATTGCTGCTCAGCCATATAAAATAATTCCCACAGATGACCATCCAAATCCTGAAAGCTCCATCCATACATAAAACCATGATCTTGAGGCTCATTTGAGGGCTTGCCACCTGCTTCCAAAGCTTTGCGAACGATCTCGTCTACCTTTTCTCGACTCTCGACCGAAAGAGCAACAATCGCTTCTGTGCTTTTCGTGGCATCTGAAATTTCCTTAGTAGTGAACGCTTTAAAACGTTCTTCAACCAATAGCATGACAAAAATATGCTCACTAACAACCATGCAGGTTGCATGTTCATCAGTAAACTGAGCGTTGAATTCAAATCCAATTGTAGTGAAAAAATCAATGGAGTGTTGCAGGTTTTTAACTGGTAGATTCACAAAAATTTGTTTAGCTGTTACTCCCACGACGCCTCACCTCTTCCTTCTACTTTATCATACGACTTCCCCACAAAAGATAACTTAACTATCTTATAAAGTCAATCAATCTGACATTTGTAACTGAACTAACAACCCTTACCTTTCCCGTAGTCTCACACCAAGAATAGGCTTGTACGCCAAAATGGTCTCAGATGTTTTTCCATCCTGAATCACTTGATCATCAACTCTTGGATATAGAAGCTGTTCCCCTCCCCAATTTCTCTATGATTACGCTTACAAACATATCCTATATTTAAGATACCACAAATTAGCCAATTTAGTACCTTAATTATGTAAAATGAATTCTTCTTGCCGTAGCATAATCAGATCATATTATTGTAAACTTGTTCTAATACAGAAAAAGGTGGCACACACGCTATGGAGCATTTGCTTAACGACCAGGTCAAAAATATTCAAATCAGCGGCATTCGCAAAATCGCCAATAAAGTTGCCGCATTACCCGGAACTTTGTCATTAACGATTGGACAGCCGGATTTTCCTACCCCTGCGCATATTATGGAAGCTGCCCATCGGGCGATTGATGAAGGACGAACCACTTATACACCTAATCCGGGACTGCCGGAATTACGAGAAGCCGCAGCAGCATTTGTAGCCCGCAAATACGGTCTGAATTACCGTGGACTGGATGAGGTTATCGTGACGAACGGAGCCAGTGAAGCGCTGGATATTACTCTTCGCACGATTTTGTCACCTGGAGACGAAGTTATTCTACCTGTACCGATCTATCCAGGATATGAGCCATTAATCCGTTTGTCAGGCGGCATTCCTGTGTTGGCTGATACCCGTAACAGCGGCTTTAAGCTAACGGCAGAGGTACTGGAACCGTATCTGACCGAGCGGACAAAGGCAGTCATTCTCGGTTATCCCTCGAATCCAACCGGACGAGTGATGAGCCGCAAAGAACTGGAAGCCGTTGCGGATTTGCTCAAGGAACGCGATTTGTTTATCATCTCGGATGAAATATACAGTGAACTGATTTACGATACACCGCACGTATCTATTGCAGCTCTTCCAGGTATGCGGGAGCGTACCATCGTTATTAACGGCCTGTCCAAATCACATTCGATGACGGGATGGCGCATTGGTTTTACACTTGCACCCGCTGAGATTACACAGCACATGGTCAAAGTGCATCAGTACAACGTGACCTGCGCTAGCTCAATTAGCCAATATGCAGCACTGGAAGCCCTGACCGTCGGGGTGGATGATGCACTTCCGATGCGTGAGGAGTATCGCAAACGTCGCGACTATGTACACAAAAGGCTGACGGACATGGGAATTCCGTTGGAGAAACCCGAGGGAGCCTTCTATCTTTTCCCTTCCATCGCCCATTTTGGATTAAGCTCGATGGACTTCACCTTGAAGCTGCTGGAAGAGCAAGGAGTGGCCGTCGTGCCGGGAGATGCCTTTTCTGCCTATGGTGAAGGTTACATTCGCTTATCTTACGCTTATGGACAGGATGTGCTGGAGCAAGGGTTGGATAAAATAGAGAGGTTTGTTAGAGGAATAGTAAGGGGTTAAGGTGGTTAGAGGCGCTACGCAGTCCATTTGATCTTCCGATCGCTGTTGCTGGGGGATTCTTTAATTGTATAAACATTTATAGGTAAGAATCCCACAGCAAAGGCGAACGCTGCCGCTTCTCCAGATTTAAATGGCCCGCTTGCTCACCGCCCGCCTTAAAGTCCCTCATTCCGCTAACATATGTGGGAGACGTAGGGTAAAAAAATACCCACCATATCGCCCGGTGGGTAAAAAAAACAGGCCCTTGAACCTTCTAAACAGATGGTTCAAGGGCCTGTTCGATCTTCCTACTCCCTCCGTCGGTGTGGGATTCATAGGTACGTCTTTAAGCACGGCGCAGCGAAGGGGGCGGAATGGTGCTGGACAAGCGAAGCGGTCGCCTTTAAATTCCAATTTTCACCTTTATGCGGTAATCATAAAAATCGGAATTTAACAGCGACGGTAAGCACCATCCGCCTCCGCAGCGACCTTTAAAACACCACCCCGTAATCCACACGCTACTCTCCTATTTTAAATGCATTTTGAATTGCAGGAACAATTCGTTATAGTGAGCGAGCATTCGCTTGCCTAGGTTATCGTATACTTCCAGCTTATCTGTAATTTCAGATGGAGGATAGAACCGCTCATCGCCAGAGATATCTTCAGGCAGCAATTTTTTTGCATCCTTATTCGGCGTGGAGTAACCTACAAATTCAGCATTCTGGGCGGCTACATCGGGCTGCAACATGAAATTAATGAACTTATGGGCCGCGTCTACATGAGTAGCCGTTTTTGGAATAACTATATTATCGAACCACAGATTGGACCCCTCATCTGGCACGATGTAATCCAGCTTATCGTTCTGATCCATGATTTCGGACGCATCACCAGACCATACAACTCCAGCAGCAGCCTCCTCGTTGGCCAGCAGCATTTTAATCTCGTCGCCAACCACAGCCTTGACGTTAGGTGCCAGCTTCTCCAGCTTCGTCAAAGCTTGCTGCAAATGCGCCTGGTTTGTATCATTCAAGGAATAGTGGAGACTGTTCAGTGACATGCCCATAATCTCCCTAGCACCATCAACCAGCAACAGGTTATTACGCAGCTTCGGGTCCCACAGGCCATCCCAGCTATGAAAATCAATACCTTTCGTCAACTCCGGGTTATACACGATGCCGACTGTACCCCAAAAATACGGAACCGAATATTGGTTATTGGGGTCAAACGAAAGGTTTAGATAATGAGAATCTACATGCTTCAAATTCGGCAGCTTGCTATGGTCCAATGGGAGCAGCAGATGTTCCTGCTTCATTTTAGCCAAAGCGTATTCCGAGGGCACCGCTACATCAAACGATGTTCCTCCCTGCTCGATTTTCGTCAGCATCGCCTCATTGGAATCAAATGTCTGATAAATGACGGTAATCCCCGTCTCCTTCTGAAACCGTACCAGCAGTTCCGGATCAATGTAGTCTCCCCAGTTGTATACTGTCAGTGTGTTCCCACCGGAGTAGCCTTGGCTGGAATTCAGCCACGCTGCCACGCCCATCAGGCCAAATGAGATAATAAAAATGGACAGAAACACGCGCACAAGCGACTTCATCTAGGCACCCCCATTTCCGCCGCAGGCTCTTTTTTTCCATTACGATTCGCCTTGCGCATAATAAAGTAGTAACCTACCACGAGCAGCACAGTAAACAGGAAAATGAGCGTGGACAGCGCATTGATCGACAAGGAAACCCCTTGACGGGCTCGTGAATATATTTCTACCGATAAGGTCGAATACCCACTTCCTGTCACAAAAAAGGTCACCGCAAAATCATCCAGCGAGTACGTTAACGCCATAAAAAAGCCCGCATAAATTCCTGGCTTGATAAAGGGCAAAATTACCTTAGTCAATACGTCCAGCCGGCTGGCACCCAAATCACGTGCAGCATCGACCAGAGATGGACTCATTTCCTGAAGCCGCGGCAAAATCATAATGACCGCAATCGGCACACTAAACGCAATATGGGATAACAAAACGGAGTAAAAACCCAACTTAATGCCAACCATCGTGAACAAAATGAGGAAGGAAGCGCCGATAATAACGTCCGGGTTCACGATCAGTACGTTATTGAGCGACAGCAGCGTATTTTTGACTCGGCGGTTCTGCATCTGATGAATAGCCAGCGCACCCATGATACCAATAATCGTAGCCAACGCAGATGAGAGCAAAGCAATGACCAAGGTGTTAATAACAATAATGATCAGGCGAGTGTCTGCAAACACCTCTTTGTAATATTGAAGTGTAAAGCCTTCAAACTCGTGCATGGTCCCACCGCTGTTGAAGGAATAGTACATCAAATACAAGATAGGCGCATACAACACGAGAAAAACAAGCATCAA
>NZ_JCAJRU010000060.1:0-22057 GCF_059447605.1 Paenibacillus sp. N119s
GCTTGGTCGATATTCAATATCAGCGGAACGATATCAACTTCGTGCGGGGTACTTTCCGTGTACGGGGGGATGTTGTTGAGATATTCCCGGCTTCCCATGGAGAAAATGCGATACGGGTAGAGCTGTTCGGAGATGAAATTGAACGGATCACCGAGATTAATGTGCTTACAGGTGAGTTGATCGGTGAACGTGAGCATATTGCCATTTTCCCGGCGTCTCACTTCGTTACCCATGAGGATACGATGAGGGTAGCACTGGTCAATATCGAACGTGAACTGGAAGAGCGGTTAGCAGAGCTAAAGGAGCAAGGGAAGCTGCTGGAGGCACAACGTTTGGAGCAACGTACCCGCTATGATATCGAGATGATGAGAGAGGTTGGCTTTTGTTCCGGTGTTGAAAACTACTCGGGTCCACTGACATTCCGCGAGCGCGGAGCGACACCTTATACACTGTTGGATTATTTCCCAGATGATATGCTGATCGTCATCGACGAATCTCATGTTACATTGCCGCAAATTCGTGCGATGTATAATGGAGACCAGGCGCGTAAAAACGTACTCGTTGAACATGGGTTTCGTCTGCCATCTGCACTCGATAACCGTCCGTTGAAGTTTGAGGAATTTGAGGACAAAGTAAATCAGATTATCTATGTATCGGCTACTCCAGGTCCGTATGAGATGGAGAAATGCGATACGATGGTGCAGCAGATTATCCGTCCTACAGGTCTCCTTGATCCTCTTATTGAGGTGCGTCCGAGCAAAGGACAGATTGACGATCTCATTAATGAAATACGGCAGCGCATAGAACGTGAAGAACGGGTACTAGTCACCACACTCACGAAGAAAATGGCCGAAGATTTGACGGACTACTTAAAAGAAGTGGGCATTAAGGTTCGATATATGCACTCCGAGATTAAGACGTTGGAGCGGATGGCGATTTTGCGGGATCTTCGTCTCGGAACCTTCGATGTGCTGATTGGAATCAACCTGTTGCGGGAAGGTCTTGATTTACCGGAAGTATCGCTGGTTGCGATTTTGGATGCGGACAAAGAAGGCTTCCTGCGTTCTGAGCGCTCTCTGATTCAGACGATCGGACGGGCCGCACGGAATAGTGATGGTCGTGTTATTATGTATGGCGATAAGATTACCGATTCTATGGATAAAGCGATCAAGGAAACGGAACGGCGCCGTGCAATTCAAATTCAATACAATGAAGAGCATGGGATCACCCCACAAACCATCCGTAAAAAGATTCGTGATGTCATTGAAGCAACCAAGACGGCAGAGTCCAAGAATGATTACCTTCCTAATGAGACGGGTAAACTTTCCAAGAAGGAGCGTCAATCCCTCATTCAGCGCCTAGAAGCAGAAATGAAGGATGCGGCCAAAAATCTACAGTTCGAGCGGGCCGCCGAGCTGCGTGATGCTTTGCTGGAGCTGCGGGCTGATTAAACATCGAGAATAGGCTAGAAGCACAACATATTGATCATAAAATGTTTGATTGCTTTAAAGAAATAGTGAGGACGGCCGATGTGGTCGTTCTCTTTGCGATATATCACTTCCATCGAATAATCCCATGCGGTATAGGATGACGTGAACTACGGCTAAGGAGATGAAACATTTGGCGAATGAAAGCATCATCATCAAAGGCGCACGCGCGCATAATCTCAAAAATATTGACGTGACGATTCCACGGGACAAGTTTGTCGTCCTGACAGGGCTTAGCGGCTCAGGTAAATCATCACTGGCTTTCGATACGATCTATGCGGAAGGACAGCGGCGGTATGTGGAATCTTTATCTGCATATGCCCGTCAATTCCTCGGGCAAATGGAGAAACCGGACGTGGATTCGATTGACGGCCTGTCTCCTGCGATTTCTATTGATCAGAAAACGACAAGTCGAAATCCACGTTCTACGGTCGGAACAGTTACCGAAATCTATGATTACCTACGGCTGTTATTTGCCCGCGTGGGTCATCCTCATTGTCCTGAACATGGCATTGAAATCACTTCACAGACCGTCGAACAGATGGTAGACCGCATTTTGCAGTATCCTGAAAAGACACGGCTGCAAATTCTGGCTCCATTGGTATCTGGTCGCAAAGGTGAGCATAAGACACTGTTCACTGATATAGCCAAGCAGGGCTTTGTGCGGGTACGCGTGAATGGCGAACTGCGTGAATTGTCTGAGAAGATTGAGCTGGAGAAGAACAAGAAGCACTCGATTGAAGTGGTCGTAGACCGGATCGTAGTCAAGGAAGATGTGCGTGCACGTCTGTCCGACTCGATTGAGACAGCACTGAATCTTTCAGGCGGACAGTTGCTTGTAGACATTATAGGGCAAGAGGAGTTGCGATTTAGCTCCAACTTTGCGTGTCCGATTTGCGGTTTTAGCATAGACGAGCTGTCTCCACGGATGTTTTCTTTTAATAGTCCGTTCGGCGCTTGTCCGGATTGTGACGGGTTAGGCGTTAAAATGGTCGTTGACCCTGATCTGCTCATACCCGATCCAGAAAAAAGTGTGGAAGATGGGGCGTTCCAGGCATGGAGTGGAGGAACTTCCACTTATTATCCTCAATTTTTGCAGTCCGTATGCGAACACTACGGTATTCCGCAGGACATTCCTGTAAGCCAATTGACGTCAGAGCAAATGAATCTTATCTTACATGGAACAGGTGACCAGAAGATCCGTTTCCGCTATGAAAATGATTTTGGTCAACGTAAGGAAGCCTATGTGACCTTTGAGGGCATTATCCCGAATCTGGAGCGTCGTTACCGGGATACTGCTTCTGAGGGAATACGTGAATTTATCGAAGGCTTTATGAGTGCAAAGCCATGTAACACCTGTAAGGGACACCGACTGAAAAAAGAAAGCCTGTCGGTAACCATTCAAGAGCGCAATATCGCTTATGTGACCGCTTTGTCTGTCGGGGAGGCGTCTCACTTTTTCCACACACTGGAGCTGAGTGAGAAAGAGCAGTCGATTGCCAATCTCATTTTAAAGGAAATTAACAGTCGACTCGGATTTCTTGTGAACGTTGGTCTGGAATACCTGACTTTAAGCCGTGCAGCAGGTACATTGTCCGGTGGGGAAGCACAGCGTATTCGACTGGCGACACAGATCGGGTCCAGCCTGATGGGTGTGCTTTATATTTTGGACGAGCCAAGTATTGGGCTGCATCAGCGTGATAATGACCGTCTAATTAGTGCATTGGAACATATGCGGAATCTAGGCAATACGTTGATCGTGGTGGAGCATGACGAAGATACGATGATGGCGGCGGACTATATCATTGATATTGGGCCAGGAGCCGGGATTCACGGCGGGATGATCATGTCGCAGGGGACACCGCAGGAAGTTATGGAAGATCCGAACTCCCTGACTGGGCAATATTTGAGCGGCCGCAAGTTTATTCCGGTCAATACCGAGCGGCGCAAGCCTGCGGATAAGTGGCTGGAGGTCCGCGGAGCCAAGGAGAACAATCTTAAAAATGTGAATGTCAAAATTCCATTGGGCGTGTTCACAGCTGTCACTGGCGTATCCGGGTCTGGAAAATCGACGCTGGTCAACGAAATTTTATACAAAACGTTGGCGCGTGATCTGAACCGTGCGAGAGTACGCCCAGGGCAACATAAAGAAATACGTGGGTTAGAGCATATCGAAAAGGTTGTTGAGATTGATCAATCGCCGATCGGCCGTACACCGCGTTCCAATCCTGCAACATATACCGGAGTGTTTGATGATATCCGTGACTTATTCTCGCAGACAAACGAGGCTAAAGTTCGAGGCTATAAGAAAGGCCGGTTTAGTTTTAACGTTAAGGGAGGCCGATGTGAATCTTGCAGAGGCGACGGCATCATCAAGATTGAGATGCACTTTTTGCCAGATGTGTATGTACCCTGTGAAGTGTGCAAAGGAAAACGTTATAATCGGGAGACCCTTGAGGTTAAGTATAAAGGGAAGAGTATTGCTGATGTACTGGAAATGACGGTAGAGGATGCGACAACATTCTTTGAAAACATTCCGAAGATTCATCGCAAGATTCAGACATTGATGGATGTGGGTTTGGGGTATATCAAGCTGGGTCAACCAGCGACTACCCTGTCCGGTGGTGAAGCACAGCGTGTGAAGCTGGCTTCCGAACTGTATCGTCGCAGCACAGGCAAAACCATTTATATTTTGGATGAGCCAACAACTGGTCTGCATGTTCACGATATTGACCGATTGTTGACCGTGCTGCATCGTTTGGTTGATTCAGGCGAGACCGTACTGGTTATTGAGCATAATCTAGATGTAATTAAAACAGCCGATTTCCTGATTGATCTGGGGCCTGAAGGCGGAAGCGGCGGTGGAACGATCCTGGCTACCGGGACACCAGAACAACTCGTAAAAGTCGAGGAATCCTATACAGGCCGATACTTAAAGCCGATCCTTGAACGGGATACACAGCGCAGTCAAGCGCTTCAGACCGTCGATCTATAGATACAGTTTTAACGTACATGTTGATGCCCTGCACAGATAGGAGGCAAAATACGATAGGCGTATTTGTGCCTTCCCGTTGGCAGGGTTTATTTTTTTTGTAAAAAAAGAAAACTTTTATTAAATTCCTGCGTTAAAGCATGTGACACATAGTTTACCAAGCGCTGGAATAATAAATCTATAGGTATATCATCGCCAAAAAGTCTCTGAGTAATCTCTACATTTTTAGAGTTTTGGATGTTTAGGCTCGGGCTTGAAGAGGTTAATATATTACTTATGATTATCTAGCATCATACGAAGTTCCGTGCCCACGTGACAACCATTACTAGTTGAAGCGAACCGTTTATAGTCAGATCACATCTAAGGTTTATACCACATCTCTGAGGAAGTCATGAAGGGAGCTGGAACGTTTGAAGATGAAGCAAAATAAAGTTCTACGTACACGTGTATACTCATGGGCAGCAGGAGTCACTTTAGGGGCATGTTTGTTGGGGTATAATGCAGCACCGTCCTATGCATCCGAGGTGTCCGAGGCGTATGCGCCCATACAAGCCGAGATCGAAACCAGTGCAGCAATTGGCAGTATTAAGGATTCAGAGAGCGCTCACAATTACATTCAGCCTACAGCAAAGGGTGGGTTCTTAATGCTGAACGTCGAAGACGATACAGCAGCAAGTGTAGTACACGTCACCTATGGCAAGCTGGACAGTTCTCTGGAGACGGTGTGGAAACACCAGCAAGACCTGAGCGTACAGCCAGGAACAATTAGCAGGGGAGTCCAGCGGGAGACGTCAGATGGTGGCTTGCTTTTCCTGCTTGATTATACCGAACCGAACGGAATGCGAGATGTACACGCTTCACGATTAGACTCGGATGGAAATCCCTTATGGTCCAAAATATTACCAACTGATGGTTTGATATCTCATGGACAGGATGCTCAGGTAGGTTTGGAGACCTTGGAGGATGGCAGTTTTCTAGTCTCCTATCTGAACCGTTCAGAGCAGTCCTTCACTGTACTCAAATACACTGAAACTGGCGATCTTTTATGGAATCGAATGACAACCGGAGTGACCTCGGGTTGGCTGGTTGGCAGTCACAGTGGATATTATGCGCTTTTGAACAGCTCAGATGGCCCTGTGGGAGTACAAGCCGATGTGTATGGCCGCAATATCCGGGATGTCCATCTGGACTTAGGAGCAGGTAAAGAAATTGCCGCAGTACGCGAGTTGCCCGGCGGTCATATCGCTGTAACAGGGCTTAAAGGAAACAGCAAGCGTACCCAGGTGTTAAGTAATGGTCTCCAATTGTTTAGTAACACAGAGGACTATGCGGCTGACCGGGTGTATCTGCCTGAAGAGCAGTTGTATGTCCAGTTCATTGACCAATACGATCCACTGGGTAAAACGTCGAAGATGCATGGCATCACCATCACAGGCTTAAAAGGAAACGGTACGAAGATATGGGAAACGAAGACTCATTATAAGGAAGATAACTCCTTCGCCATCCGATACGATACGGGATTGATATACAAGATACCCTCAGGCTACGCGGTGGTGACATCTACAACAGGCGTTCAGAAGCCAACAGTACTCGATTTTGCGAAAATATTGATACCGGAGTAATCCGGTATCTTTTTTTATGCAATTTAAGAAGCAGGTATGGGATGGTATATGCATAAGAAACAGCCTGCTTGTATATGAGATACAAGCAGGCTGTTAAACGGGTGTTACCTTAGGATGCAACGTGGCTGGACTGTAAAATAGCAGACAGCTTTTCCTGGAAAGACGGAATGCCTACACGCTGGACATACGCATAAAAGCTTTCGCCAGCGACCCTGTTTTCTTTGTAGAACAGAATGAGCTCTGCCAACACGGGACCAACCTGATCACCGCGTACGCGGCCTTTGAGTGCCTTGTTGAACTGGGCACCCGCACCAAGTGCCCCGCCGACAGCGATATCGAACGCGTCAACCATGCCTTCTGGTGTCTTAAGGAGCGAGCCTTGCAGTCCAATGTCTGCAATATGCTTTTGACCGCAGGAATTCGGGCAGCCGATAAAATGGATGCGTATCTTTTCATCCAATTGCACGTGCTGATCCAAATACTCGGCAACGTCAACCGCGCGCTTTTTCGTTTCCACAATCGCCAAATTGCAAAACTCATTGCCTGTGCACGATACGGTACGGCTCATAAAATGCTTGGGCCGTGGTGTCAGGCGTTGCAGGACTGGAGCCTCCAGTAGCTCATCCACTTGGTCATCCGGCACACCGCTCAGCAAAATATTTTGCGACATCGTAGTACGAATCTGTCCATCACCGTAGCGGTCAGCCAGGTCGGCCAGTTCATGCAACTCGTCAGCACTGAGGCGACCGACAGGCACATTCAGACCGATATAGTTCAGACCTTCTTGGGCTTGAGGATGCACACCATCAAAATAGGCGGCTTGCCAGCCGATGGTTTTATCTTCCCCTCGTCCCGGCATTTCGCCGGTGTACTCGGTGAGTTTGGCCAGAAATTTGTCTGGCCCCCAATCGGCAACGAGAAATTTCAGACGGGCATGGTGTCGTTTTTCCCGATAGCCGTAATCACGGAAGATGGTGGTGACAGCAATAGCAACCTTCAGTACTTCCTCAGGACGGACAAACAAGTCCAGTGGATGTGCCAAATGCGGCTTGGCGGATAATCCACCGCCAACCATCACATGGAAGCCAACGACTTCTTTTCCGTCAAGGATCTTGGTCGCCGGTATGAAGGACAGGTCGTTAATTTCAGCTTGTGCATTGTTGTACGTATTACTGGAGATGGACATTTTGTATTTGCGCGGTAGATTTGAAAAGTCGCGATTCAATAAGAAAAAGCGGTTTACCTCTTCTACGATCTCCTGAGTATCTATCAGTTCATTAGGATCAATGCCAGCCAGCGGATTGCCGACAATGGTACGCGGGCAGTCTCCACAGGCTTCAAAGGAATACAAATCGACTTTTTCCAGTCGTTCGAAAATATCTGGCAAGCTTTCAACGGTCAGCCAGTGAAATTGAATCGCCTGACGGGTGGTGACATCCACCAGGCCGCGCCCGTACAGTGCGGAGATGTCCGCTAAGGCACGTGCCTGTGCTGAAGTCATAATCCCTGTGTTGATGCGGACACGCATCATGAAATGGCCATCCTTAGGCTTTTGCTGGTAAACGCCGGCCCATTTGAATCGGTCCATATCGTCCGCAGTGATCGAGTCATAGCCTTTGTGCGCATAGCTTTCAATGATGGTGCGTATAACGTCGAGACCGTCCTTTTCCAGCTTGACTAGCTCAAACTTGTTAAGCTTATCGGGATGAGCATTCCAGATTGGTTCATAGGCCATCCTTTTTTAACCTCCTTCAGGTGCTTATTTATACTTGAGATTTGGATGTAGGACTCACGATTTTATTTCCGACAATATAACTAAGATATAATGTGATGGTATCATAGTTGGTTACGCCCGTAAACGAAGGAATGGCACAAAAGGTATAACGATTTTTTATTGTTTTTGCTTATTTTTTTGATATAAGGATTTGGAAAATTTATAATATAAATAGTATGAGAGGATAGGGATGCAGCAAACGGTCCTTTTTTAGAAAAAGATAGGGCTTAAAGCGATTGTATGCGTGTCCCCTCTATGGTAGATTTGGACTAACTGATAGAACAGGGTCATGTTGGAGAGGAAATGGTGAGTATATGCGTAAGATGGGGAAAAGGGCGGCTGTACTAGCTTTAGGCAGCGCTCTATGTATTTCTGGAACAGCGGGTGCAGCCAGCAGTGGAACTGCATTAAAGGCCAAGGTCATTAATGGCGGGGTCTATGTTAACGTAAGTGATATGAATAAAGCATTAGGAACCAGCGGCGCGTATAACAGCGCAAATGGTACATATACGTTATCGGCCGATCGTGTGCCGCAGGTTGTTAAAAATGTATCTCCTTCTGTAGTCGGCATCATAGGCCGTTCAGTGACAGGAGAGACCGTGGCAGGGGGAGACCGATACAACCTGGCGCACGGCACGGGTGTCATCATTCGGGCAGATGGATGGATAGTTACGAATGCGCATGTAATCGATGGATTAGGTGATGCCGTAGTTGTAACCTCGGACGGAAAATCTTACGGGATCATCGACAGCTATAGCGATCCGATCAGCGACTTGGCGTTGATTAAAATTAAGGCAAGCGGCCTTAAGCCCGCTACCTTTGCAGCTTCTACGAACAGTTTACAGGTAGGCGAGCAGGTAGTGGCTATCGGTACGCCGATCTCTTTCTCACTTCGGAACTCGGCAACCTCAGGTGTTGTTAGCGGGCTGAACCGTGGTGTCAACGCTGCTTATCGTTTGATCCAAAGTGATACCGCGATCAATCCTGGTAACAGCGGTGGTCCATTGGTCAACCTCAAGGGTGAGGTCATCGGGATTAATACAATGAAATTCTCGGCGGTCGGGATTGAAAATATGGGCTTTTCTATTCCGGCGGATACAGTGAAATATGTTATCAATCAATTTTTCAAATATGGTGAGGTCCGGCGTGCTAGTCTTGGCCTAGGGCTTGAAGAGAGCTGGTCAGCTATCGTTGGGCTACCTACAGAGGATCCTTTGAAAGTCACGAAAGTTACTTCAGCCAATGCCGTACAGGCCAAAATCAAGGAAGGCGATGAGCTATATAGTATTAATGGCAAGCGTGTAGCCTCCGCCATCGATGTCAATGAGCTGCTTAAAAACTATCAACCAGGCCAAACGATAAGTGTACTTATGCAATCGGACGGTGATATTGTAAAGCGCAAACTGGTGCTGACACAGGATAGTGGTGAAATTTATGATTCCATTCAGTCTGGAGAAGATCATGAAGATTCGAATGAATCTGGGGCAGCTGTAGATGACAGTATGGCACCTTCGAAGGAAGCTTCAGAGCCAGCTACTGGAAAGTGAATGATAACGGCTCATGAATCTATAAAATAAAGCTAAAGGGAGATCTACCGTGAAGGATATTCAAAGAAAAATGATGCGTAAGCTGGGGGTCGGCGCTGTCGCATTGTCCCTTCTGCTTACCGCTTTGCCAGCAGTTGCAGCAGATCAAGATAAAAATCTATTGGAATTGCGTCTGCAAAACGGCAGAAATACAGCCATTGTAAACGGTCAAAATGCGAATATTACGAAGCCCTATTCCAAAAGTGGTGCACTGATGGTGCCGGCTGGTGTATTTAAAAAGGCATTTAACAGCAAAATCCGCCTGGCTGAAGATAATGTGGTCAAGATCACCAGCGGGACTAACGTCGTATCGCTGACGATCGGTAGTCGTACGGCCTGGGTGAGGGGTCACAAGGTAACACTTCCGGCTCCACCGGAAATGTCATCCGGGATTCTCATGGTTCCATTGCGTCAAGTAGCAGAAGGACTGGGCGGTAAGATGGAGAAGAATGGCGCAGGGATCATTGTTCGGATGAAAGCCCAGGAAGAGACTAGCGCGGTAGCTGAAAATACACCGAATATTGATAATGATGAGGGCAAGACGCAGATCGGAAACAGTTACTACGACTGGTCCATGAACTATCCAACAGGACTTGTCATCGGTCAGGGAGGGGGAGACGAGAGCATTTCCACCTTTATGGATGAGAACAGTGCATACTATATGGAAGTGCACACAGCGTCACAGCCGGTTCCACTGAATGCGGATGATCTATTGCAACAATTAGTACAGGCAGCCAAGGAAACGGGAGAAACTGTGGTGGACCGAAAATCCTTCCCTAAAGCGAAAGTGCCTTATGCTCGTGTGATTACGAAGGATGGGGACGGCGTACTATGGGAAAATCGTCAGTACTATGACAATGGACGACTGTATGTAATATATTTTTCCGATGCTAAAGCAACAAACTATAAAGATCTGGCCCAGTATGCAGGACTGTTGAACTCCTTTAAAACCTCTTTTAACGCAGAGGATAAGAGTATTAAAGACTTGTCCACTGTTGTAGGGGGCACACGCGAGGCTGGAAATCCAGACTATGGTGTGTCACTCAAAATACCTGCCGGCTGGAAAATGGACGACCAGCGAATGCAATATGAAAGCAATGACGGATCAAGTTTCCACATGAAAGTCACCTCCGCTCCCGCGGATGGAAAATTGGAGAACTGGGGTCAGCAACTGCAAAAATGGCTGAGCGATTCATTTGTGTCCACTGCTTATGAGGCACAAAAGACGTATCCGCTGAAGGTTGCAGGCGTTCAGGGATTAGTGCAGGAGTACCGCTATAATTTTGGGGATGAATGGGTCAAGCAGTACAATGTGCTGATTCAGCAAAATGGATACCGCTACCTGGCTGAATATGCAGTGCCTGAAAAAGTAAGTAAGGGAAATGACCAGTTCAACGCGATCATCTCCTCGCTTCAAATCGATTTCCAAACGGTAGCGAATAACTTTGGACAATTGGAAGAGGATGACTATTTGGCGGACAAAACGAAAACGATCAAAAAAACATCTAAAGCATATGAATATACAGTAAATATCCCACGCTATTGGACCGCGGTTAGCGATCAATTTGAATTGGGAGATATAGAGTATCAATTTACCGGAGGAAGTTTTTCCATCAAAATCGACAACGACCAATCCTTCGAATTAACGGTGTCTCAGCTTAAGGACTTCTACGATAAACAAGCCAAGAACTATAAAAACCTCAAAGTGGAGGAAGTTAAGGACGTAACGTTTGCTGGAGTTCCAGCAGTATCCTTTACATTCCACCGTGTGGAGGAAGGTATCGGTTATACAGGTCGTCAAATCGTTCTGGAGCATAACGGTAAAACCTATACCGTGACAACGGCATTAAACGATGCGAACAACACAGCGGCACAGTCTAATGCACTAGATTCGACGCTGAATTCGTTTCATTTTGTGAAGTAGAGGGTGTGGGTAAAAGATTAGTGAGTTATGTGGGAAGACGCTACGCGTGCCATTTGATCCTACGATCGCTGTTGACCCGGGATTCTTGGATTATATAAGGATTTAATAGTAAGAATCCCGGGTCAAAGGCGAACGCTGGCGCTTCTTCGGATTCAAATGGCTCGCTTCGCTGGCGCCCGCCAAATATCCCCAATCTTTTAAAGAGTGAAGTAAGCAGGGGAGAGCGAAGATGTCGGACTAAATGTATAGGAGGAATCCGAACATAATTACGCTAAAGGCAGTCGATAAAAGGAATTGGGAAGAATGTGCTGAGCTTGAACCGAGTCCTGAACAACAAAGATTTATGGTATCTAACCTTTACTCAATTGCCGAATGTCAGTTTTTAGATGGGTTTGTATCTAAAGCGATTTATAATGATGACGTATTGATTGGTTTTACGATGTTTGGTACAGATCCGGATGACGGGAATTACTGGGTTTACCGATTTATGATTGACGAAAGATTTCAAGGCCGTGGTCATGGTTATAATGCAATATTGCTGGTGATCGACGAAATAAGAAAAGCCAGTGATCGGACTGATATAATCATGATTGGATATAAACCAGATAATGAATTAGCTAGAAAGCTATATGAAAAAGCAGGTTTCAGGGAAGAAGGAATATCATCCTGGGGAGAAATGCTTGCGAAGTATAGATTTGCCTAGTTAATGATGGAAGAATGCACCTCCAAAGCACCGTTGATCGGGATTGGAGGTGTTTTTGTATTTTTAGTATTATATTTTTAAAGGAATCGCTTGGAAAGTGTAGAAGCTTGGGGCGCAGTCTGGTACACTAGATTAGTTACAAGATAAGAATAATTTCTGCCGCAGATGTTTGTGATGCGGATTTTTTGAGTTGGATGCGATTTATGCAAGGGACCGATGGATTAGCGTGTGATTGATCGGACAAGATGATAGAGACAGATAGGTTTTAAAAATAAGATTCTTAGTAGGGTTCCATTCCCCTGACTGAACATAACCAGCTTTGGAATGAGTGGATGGAGCATTCATGAGATGACCAAGTAAGCAGCATAGCTGCCCTGAAAACAACGATGATCCAATGAGAGATCATTCGTTTTCAGCATATAGGGAGGGCAATAATGAAATCAGCAGTACGAAGAGAAGATGTCGAGCTTCTGGCACCAGCAGGTGACTGGGATTGTATGCGTGCAGCGGTAGCGAACGGAGCCGATGCGATCTTTTTTGGGGTGGAAAAGTTCAACGCACGAGCACGGGCGAATAATTTTCGCATGGATGAGCTACCCGAAATAATGGCCTTTTTGCATAGCTACGGAGTTAAGGGTTTTTTGACATTCAATATACTGGTATTTGAAAACGAACTGGAGGACGCTAAAGAACTGGTCGATGCCTGCATAGATGCCGGAGTTGATGCCCTAATTGTTCAGGATATGGGTTTAGTGAAAATGATCCGCGACATTTCCCCGGATTTCCCGATCCATGGCTCTACCCAAATGACGATCACCTCGCCGGAGGCTGTAGAATTCACGAAGCCGTACAACATGGAGCGGGTTGTGCTGGGTCGTGAAAATAATCTGAAACAGATTCAAAAAATTGGGGATCAAGCGAGACTTCCGATGGAAGTATTCGTGCATGGAGCGTTGTGCGTATCTTATTCAGGCCAATGCCTGACTTCAGAAATGTGGGGTGGACGCTCTGCAAACCGTGGCGAGTGTGCGCAGGCATGCCGTTTGCCTTACGATCTGATGGTGGATGGAGAGCAAAAGCCGATGGCCGATGTGACATACCTGCTATCCCCAAAGGATTTGGCAGCCATTGATTTGATGCCGGAACTAATCGATGCAGGTGTAGTTTCCTTTAAAATCGAAGGACGATTAAAAACACCTGAATATGTAGCCAATGTGGTCAGCAAATATCGCAAGGCCATCGACAAGTATTTTGACGGCGATACGTCCAAGACGAGCAAAGAAGATATCCGCGAGCTGCAGCAGAGCTTTTCACGCGGCTTTACACACGGCTTTCTGGAAGGAACGAATAACAAAAAGCTGGTGGACGGTACGTTCCCGAAAAGCCGGGGTGTGTATTTGGGCCGAGTTGAACAAATCCTTCGTGATGGCGTAGTGTGCCGGATCGACGCTCCGCTCAAGCGTGGCGATGGTATTGTATTCGATGCCGGAGATCCTACGCAAAAAGAAGAAGGCGGACGCGTATACGATATCCGCCGCAAAGGCGTGAAGATTGAAGGCGAAGCCGGAGAAGGCTGGATCGTTGACATCGTTGCAGGACGCAACGATGTGGATCTGCGCCGTGTGCACGTAGGCGACCGTGTTTGGAAGACCAACGACCCGGCGCTGGACAAGCGTCTGCGCCAGTCGTACGAAACCGAAAAGCCGTACCGTGTCTTCCCGGTACATGTGCGGGTCAGCGGCTCCCCAGGGCAGCCGCTATCAACGTGGTGGACCGACGTGCAGAAGGGCACAACGGTCCGCGTAGACTCCGAGCTGGAACTTGAAATCGCCCAGAAGCGTCCGATGACGCACGAACTGCTCGAAGAGCAATTCGGCCGACTGGGCGGAACGGTGTTCCAGCTGGAGAAGCTGGACGTCCATCTGCATGGGGACGTCATCGTACCGATGCGCGAGCTGAACAGCATCCGCCGTCAGGCGGTGGAACTGCTCGCAGGCGAGCGCCCCAAACCGCCCGTATACACGAAGCGGGCGGTAGAGGTGTATGGCGATGCCTCGGCTCCAGCATCGTCTGTGGCGCACGGTCAGGCAGAGCTCACCGCGCTGTGCCGTAGCCTCCCTCAGGTGGAGGCTGCGCTTGAGGCCGGCGTGGAGTTCATCTACGCCGACTTCGAGTTCATCAAGCAATTCCCGGCAGCTGTAGAGGCCGTGCACGGCGCTGGGCGCCGAATTGCGCTGGTGACTCCGCGTATTCACATGCCAGGCGAAAACGGATATCACAACAATATCCTGCGCCTGCAACCGGACGCTGTACTGGTACGCAATCCGGGAGCATTGTATTTTTACATGCGTCATCGCCTAGAGAATCCGGATGCACATCATCCGCAATTGATTGGCGACTTCTCGCTGAATATAGCTAATCATAAAGCGGCTGACCTGTTCCTGGATTCCGGCTGTGACCTGGTGACACCGTCATATGATCTGAACATCCAGCAGATGGTCGATATGCTGAGACGTACACGTACCGACAAGCTTGAGATCGTTATCCAGCAGCATTTGCCGATGTTCCATACCGAACACTGCGTGTATTGTACCTTTATGAGTGAAGGCACAGACTACACCAACTGTGGTCGTCCGTGTGAGGATCATCGCGCATCCCTGCGTGATCGTATTGGGATGTCTCACCCGGTTCGCGTGGACGAAGGATGCCGTAATACAGTGTACAACGCGATTGAGCAATCGGGCGCGGAGTACCTGTCTAATTTCCTGGAATTAGGCGTGTCCCGTTACCGCGTGGAATTCTTGGAAGAGACACCAGAGCAAGTTCATGAGGTTATTGATCTCTATAACCGTGCCTTGCGCGGAGAAATTAGCGGAACACAAGTATGGAAGACGCTGAAAGCGACGAATCAGTTAGGGGTTACACGTGGGCAACTGGTGAAGTAACAAAGATGCTATAGAAAAAGCAAAAAAAAGGGTATGTGCTTTGACAGCACATACCCTTTTTTATCTATTAGTTTATTTGAATGATGATGGAATCTCTATTGCTATATTTTTTGGGCTCTTGTTTTTTTGGAAAAAACAATGAATTTTTGTCCGACATAATTAATTAAAGTATAAAAAACATTCCCGATTAAAATGGATACATTGCCTAGAACCTCATTGTTCTTAATACTCAAACTTGAGATCAAGAAGTGACTGATTAGATAGCTCAGACAATATGACAGTATATAGCATATTAATATAATAGAGATGAACTTCCAAATGGTCTGTCCATGGCTTGCATCATTTTTGAAAGTAAATCTCTTATTTAAGAAATAGCTTACAGTGGCGCCTACAGAATTACCAATAAAGGTCGATAACCAGTAGTTAGTCCCTAAAATATTGAAGAGCAAGAACATGACGGACATGCCGCATATTGTATTTAGAACACCTACGACAAGAAAACGGAAAAAACTATTCTGAAATAAAGTCAAATTAGTCACCTGTTCGCATCTGTTATTGGACCGTCACAGCTTCCCTTTCACTATTATTCACTTTTTTTGTGTTTTCAGTGTCTAAGGTGCTCTGGGACTCTAATATAGTTTCAATAATATATTTGGGTCTTTGTTTTACTTCTTTATATATTTTACCAATGTACTCGCCAATGAGCCCGAGTGCAACGAGCTGTAGACCACCTATAAACCAAATGGACAACATTAAAGAAGACCAACCCCAAACGGTGGTACCAAGAAACTTGCTAATAAGGGTGTAGGCAGCTATTAACAAGCTTATGCCAAACATTCCAAAACCCACGGCCGAAATAAGCCGTATCGGGGTTACGCTAAACGAGGTGATTCCATCGAAAGCAAAAGCGAGCATTTTCTTTAAAGGATATTTGGACTCGCCTGCAAAGCGTTCGTGTCGATCGTAATACACCTCAGTAGATTTATAACCTATTAATGGAACTAGACCGCGTAAAAAGAGATTTACCTCTTTAAAGTTGCTTAATTCTTGTAGAACTCTTTTGCTCATTAAACGGTAATCCGCATGATTGTATACGATATTGACGCCCATTTTACTCATCAGACGATAGAAGCCTTGGGCTGTTGAACGCTTGAAAAATGTATCGGTGGTTCTACTTTTTCGAACCCCATATACGATGTCATTACCCTCTTTGAATTTTATTATGAATTCTCGAATGGCATTGAGATCATCCTGCAGGTCAGCGTCGACGGATATCACACAATCTGAGGTTTCTTTAGCTTCCATTAACCCGGATAATAGAGCGTTTTGATGGCCTGCATTTTTCGCCAATTTAAGACCACTGACAAAAGGATTTTTTAGATTATATGATGCAATGATGTCCCATGTTTGATCACGGCTGCCATCATCAACAAACAACATTTTACTATGTTTAGAAATGAGCTGACTCTCTGTCAACTCCTCAAGAATGGCGGTAAGTCTGCTTATGGTTTCAGGCAGTACTTCTTCTTCGTTATAACAGGGAATAACTAACGTTAAAACAGGGTTACTGATTATTGAATCCAAATAACTCTCTCCTCAAATTTTGGCTTATCTGGCACTCATATTTCTATCTTTTTTAGTCTATAATATGATTTACTTAAATTATATAACAATGCAATGACTAAGTGCTATAATAAACTATTAGCAATTTCCAAACGTTACTCAAACTATTGAATAATTTAGTAAGATTTGTCGAAAAGGAGTTTTACCTATGAAAATCCGTAAAGCCATTATTCCTGCTGCGGGATTAGGGACCCGGTTCCTTCCTGCGACGAAAGCGATGCCCAAAGAGATGCTTCCCATTGTAGACAAACCAACCATTCAATATATCATTGAAGAAGCTGTTGCATCTGGTATAGAGGATATCATTATCGTTACTGGTAAAGGTAAAAGAGCGATTGAGGATCACTTTGATTACTCTTTCGAGCTGGAGCATAATTTGACCTCGAAGGAAAAATGGAACCTGCTTAATGAAGTGCGCAAACCATCGGAGATGGCAGATATCCACTATATTCGTCAAAAGGAGCCTAAAGGGCTCGGGCATGCCATCTGGTGTGCACGTAAGTTTATCGGTGACGAACCCTTTGCTGTCCTTTTGGGTGATGACATCGTAGAGTCTGAGAATCCATGTCTCAAACAGATGATTGACGTGTTTGATGAATATCAGCGTTCTGTTGTAGGTGTAAAACAAGTCGATTGGAACGAGGTGCATCGTTACGGAATTGTTGAAGGTCATGCACTTACTTCCAAAATCTCTGAGGCGGAACGATTAGTGGAAAAGCCAAAGAAGGAAGAGGCTAAATCCAATTTGGCGATCATGGGACGCTATATCTTGACACCCGATATTTTCGATATCCTAGGTCAGCAATCTGCAGGAGTAGGCGGGGAGATTCAGTTAACGGATGCATTGTCCAAACTGGGAGAAAAGAGTCCGATCCTAGCCTACGAATTTGATGGTAATCGCCATGACGTTGGCGAGAAGCTGGGATTCATTGAAACGACCATTCATTATGCTCTACAGCATAACGAGATTAAGGATGAAGTATTAGCTTATATGAGACAGGTTATTCAAGAGATTGACGAACAAAAATAAACATCCCACTAAACCAAACTATGCCTTCTCAATATAAAAAAGAGACTGTCAGGTGATGTAAAACCATCTGACAGTCTCTTTTTTCTTAACTATTTCCCCGATTTCAACTGTTCAATCTGCTCCTTCTCCTTCGGATCAGCCTGAATCAGCTTCTTATATAAAGCTTCGTCATTTTGGCCCTGTTTTTGAAGGGCAGCAACGTAATAGCGAGCAACCTCACGATTTGTAGCATCGCTCAGGTCGTCCTTCAGGCCGTTTTTGAGGATGCTTGCAGCCTCAGCAGGCTTGCCTGACATGAACTCAATTTTGCCAGTACTGAGTGCAATACCTGGAGTTACTTCAAAAGTACGTGGCAACTCAATTTCAGGTGGAATCGTCTTAAGATGGGCTACCCTATCCAAAACCTGCTGATAAGCAGCAAGACCTGCTTGGAAATACTTCTGTTCTTTGGCGGTGTTTTTTTGCTCACGCGCCTTATTACCAATAGTGTAAGCTTGGGCAATCAACATATTGTACCAGTCATTGTCCCAGTTAAAGTTGGAAATGTTATTTTCCAAAATGCTGAAGGCTTGCTCATTCTCACCTTTTGCTTGTAAAAGGTTAACTTTGGAGTTTAGCATGGTTTTATTATAAGGTTCTGCTTTCAGACCCGTATTTAATACCTCAATTGCAGCGTTATAAAATTCCTCTTTTTTCGTTTGATCATACACATTCTTGTACAGTGCAGCCAATCTTATTACCGAATCCGGATGTGTAGGTCGAAGCTCCAGATCTTTATTAATAGCACTTTGAATTTCCTCAAATGATGTGCTTACCGCCATAATTTGTTTAGCATTTGTGGCAGCATTGGCTGATTGCACGAAGCGGAGACCTGCAAAAAGCACCACGATGCTTAGAATGCCAATGACTGCACTATACAGGACCCGGAATCCCGAAGCACTCATAGACAGACGTTTAAGCGGCTTGCTGTCCATAGCAGCGGCCATACCACCGAGACTCACAAATACCAATATGCCCATGAATACGTAACTCAGATTAAAGTCTAGCAAGCTATGAAGTAAGATCGAGAGTGCCAAAATGAGATAAAGGAAGTGAGAATCCCGTTCTTCATCATTTTGTCTAATATAGTTGCGAATATATTTATAGAAAATATATAAGATAAATGACATGAAAATTATAAAACCGAGAATACCCACTTCAACTAAATACTGCATGAAAAAGTTATGGGCCTGACGGCTAGTATAAGGATAATCCTGGTACTTTTCGTATAAAGTAGCCCAACCACCACCGCCAGTTCCTATGATAGGGTGGTCTTTAATCGATTTGGCGGCATCCTGATAGAATGCCAGCCGCTCCAGCACACTATGCTGGCGGAAATTGATATTTTCTAACCGCACTTGAACATTCTCTGGTAGTACGCTGCGCAGACTGGTTCCAATTAACAGAAAAGCCAGCAAGCCAATCACCACAACGGAGCCGACAGGCAACCACAAGTTGGATAACTTCCGTGAGTTCCATCCTTTGAGGGCATTTTCCAGCTTTGGTGCCAGATAATGTTCAACAAGCCACAGTACGACAGCTACAGCCAGGGAGACACCAATAATTAGCCCCCAAGCCTTGGCAGCTTCTCCACCGTTGTAAGTCTTATTAAGTTGTAATCCCATATTTGTAATTGGCGCCAAGATAGATACTGACGCTATACCAGCAATGGCGCAATGCAAAATCCATATAATTTGGCGTGCAGGTTTAAGGAAAAGTAAAAGCAGCACGAATACGACAGGCAGCATAACCAGACCGCCCCGTGACAAAGTCAGGAATAGCGAGACCAGAATAGGCACCAACATGAAGCCGTGAATAGCTTTGCCGTACCACAGTTTTGATTTCATCAGACAGAAAACGGCAGCGAACAGGAAAGCCATTAGAAAGGCGGCATATGTATTCGCATATTGAAACACTGATGTCAGCCGGAGACCATTTGTATCTGTCATAACCGCATTGATATAGCGATTTTGATACACATATTGGCTAAACCAGCCCACCATCTTGCCAGCAAGCACCCACTGTCCGAACCAGTTAATGAAGCCAAAGCCTACGATGATATAGGCAATAGTCATAATCAGGTTGTGAATAATCTTATTGCCTAAGCGATCTTGTAGTAGGTAGATTGAGATGATAAACAGGGCAGCATATATGCACTGTACCACCACCATATTCATGGCCAGGTAATGCGAAGCTGCTGAAGTCAGTGAAAGCACATAGGTCAGGGGAAGCAGTAATACTAGCACAGCCAGCCAATCCCTTTGCTCTTCCAGCTTGAATTTCTTATAATAAGATACGATTGCCAGGATCATTAGAATCGAGGCGATGATGACAGCCCAATAAAGAGGCTTTTCAAAATCGAGCATTTGCCCATTAAAAAGTGCAGCCTGGAAGGGAGACCAAGCTAAAAACAGAATCATGCCAACAATTAACACCCAAAACATAGCCGGCCTTTTATCGTCACGGGTCGACGTTTTGGCCTGTTTCCCGTATACTGGATTCGACAAGGTTTACAATCTCCTTTTCTTGTAGATACGTCAACATTTTAGCATATAGTAGCGGTCAGAGCCATATCGCAAGAATGTACTTCCCACATATTCACATTATTGTATTATAAGAGAATTACCAAACCATGTTTAAGGTCGTGACACACTCGTATGAATTTAACTCAAAACTTTTCGAAAAATTTAAAGTTACTTTGGGAATTGTCTAAAAAGGATATTCAATCTAGGTACCTTGGTTCATTTATGGGAGTACTCTGGGCTTTTATACATCCTATGGTATCTATACTTGTTTATTGGGTCGTATTTCAGGTTGGTTTTAAAAATGTACCTATTGGTGATACTCCCTTTATACTTTGGTTACTAACAGGCATGGTGCCGTGGTTATTCTTTTCGGAAAGCTTGTCAACTGCAACCAATAGTATTATTGAAAATAGTTATCTGGTAAAGAAAATTGTTTTCCGGGTAGGTTTACTACCAATGGTAAAAATTTTGGCTGCCCTTTTTGTCCATGTGTTTTTCATCATTGTTCTTTTCATTATGTTCAAAATATACAATGTTGATTTTACGATTTATAATCTTCAGATCCTTTATTATTTATTGGCCACGATTTTTCTTTCCTTGTCCATTTCTTACATAACAGCGACATTAGTTGTTTTTGTAAAGGATGTTGGTCAAGTTGTTGCGGTATTTATTCAGCTATTCTTTTGGCTTACGCCGATCTTCTGGAATTTAAATATTGTTGAGGATAAATATCAGTTTTTCTTTAAACTAAACCCTGTTTTTTATATCGTTGAAGGCTATCGGGATACTTTTATTAATCACAAATGGTTCTGGGAGCATCCATCTATGACGATCTACTTTTGGGCTATTGTGATCATCGCAGGTACGATAGGAATCAAAATTTTCAAAAAAATGAAATCTCATTTTGCTGATGTATTGTGAGGAGAAAAGTATGACTCAAACGGAATCAGTTGCTGTAGAGGTTAATAAGGTCACTAAAATATATAAAATATATGATAATCCCAATGAGCGTTTAAAAGAGGCCATTCATCCTTTCAAAAAGAAATATCATTCTGATTTTAAAGCCATTAACGACCTTTCCTTTACTATTAAAAAAGGACAAGCGATTGGTATTATCGGTAAAAATGGTTCAGGCAAATCCACTCTTTTAAAAATGATTACTGGCGTAATTACGCCTACCAGCGGAAGTATTAAGGTGAATGGAAAAATTGCAGCTCTGCTGGAACTCGGGGCGGGGTTTAACCCGGACTTAACCGGGATGGAAAATATTTATTTAAATGGTACGCTTATGGGCTATAGCAAAGCAGAAATGGATGAGAAGGTAGAAGATATTACATCCTTTGCGGATATTGGGGACTTCATTAATCAACCTGTCAAAATGTACTCCAGCGGTATGTTTGCCCGCCTAGCCTTTGCAGTAGCTATCAATGTTGATCCCGACATTTTGATTGTGGATGAGGCCTTGTCTGTTGGAGATATTTATTTCCAGGCCAAATGTATCACGAAAATGAAGGAGCTCTCCAAAAAGAGCACCGTTTTATTTGTCTCTCATTCCATGGATACCATTAAGAGTTTTTGTGATACAGCTTTGCTTATTGATAAGGGGAACATGGTCGAAATTGGCCCAGTGAAACGTGTAGCACAAATTTATGAAAATATTATTAACCAGGAAATTGCTGATATGAAGCGCGTCCAATCTTTGGATATATTCGTGAATTCTGAAACGGATAAGAAGAGTACGTTGTTGTTGTTAGAAGAGGACCCTGCTTTTGCAAAACGTGCCAATGAGTTTCGTTCTGGAACGGGA
>NZ_JCAJRU010000061.1:0-21939 GCF_059447605.1 Paenibacillus sp. N119s
TCCCCAGCTCCGGAGCCGCCAGGACAAGCAAGGGTTCCTCGGGCGTTACAGCTACAGTGGGTACGTCAGTGCTACCGGAGACGGTCGCGTTCAGCTCCCCTATCAAGGGCAGCGCCAACAAATCAAGCTGAGACACTCTAACGGGACGCACGTGCTCACCTTCCGCATCACTGGCGCCATGCAGCCGCCGCCTACTTCCCGGCTCGATCCGAAATACTGCACCGGATGGTCCCTGAACAAGCGCTCCGACGGGATAAAAGCTTGCTGCTGATAAGTGTGCTTCCTTACTTGATAACCCCTGGACGTCCGAGTCTGCTGTTTCGGATTGCGGGTCGTAGAACAGCTTCTCAGCGTTCCCCCATTTTTGTACAAAAAAGGATCGGTTCCGGCTTCTTTCCTCCACTGAACCGCTTCTTTCAGTCGTTTGAGGAAACCCATCAACCGTATCCCGATCACTTTCTGCAAAATGGATAAAAGCATCTCTGGCAATTGCCATACGTATTCCCAATAAGCGTACACGCAGCAGCCAATCTGCATGGGCTTCCTCACTACTGTGGCAGCCTTCGTCCCAGTACCCCGTCTTTACCAAAGTTTCTCTACGCAGTAGCAGACAAAATGCGGCCAGGTTTTTAGTCTCCCGCCATGCTTCCGGGTTGGGGGTATCATTGGCCATAGCAAATGGATTTACTTCATGTCCGTTCATATCAGGAACCTCAACTTGCTGTTCTCCGAAGGGACCATTCGTTACAGGTCCGACAACTCCAATATTCGGATCGCTGTTTAGACAGCTCATCAACCGATCCAACCAGCCAGAAGTCACGATGGAATGTGGATCCAGTACGACAATAGTTGTACCTTTTGCCATCATCAATCCCTGATTCAGACTGCCGATCCTCTGAACATCCTTTGTTAACAGCGCATAGCGCACAGCTATGCTTTTACGGAGCAAATAAGTGGGTGTCCCATCTGTCGAGCCGCAGTCCACCACAATAATTTCGTGAGGATGGGTCGTATTCTCCTCAAGATGGTGAATGCAAGCACGGAGTTGTTGAAGCTGATTGCAGGACGGAATGATAATACTGACGCCTTCAAATACCTTGCCGAACGAAGCTTGCCCCAACTTCCTGCCTTGCTCCTGGCCCCTGTTATAACCTGACCAATAGCCCTTCTTTCCGGGCCGTTTGCTGTGTTTCCTTTGTATACTCAGGCGTTTCATGCCGTTCACTCCTCCGGGTGGCATTATGCCTATACTATATGCCTGGCCCGGCTGAATGGTGTTTCATTGAAATTAAGGTAGAAGTCCCTTCATTTTCACTCCAGCTTCCTGAAGGGAATCGAAAGTTCCTGCATCGCTCCAGTAGCGCCGTAAAATATCATATTCCAGCTTGCCTTCAGCAGCATAACAGTTGTTAACATCGGTGATTTCAAGTTCACCACGTGCTGAAGGTGTTATTTCACGAATCTTATCGAATACGGCAGTATCATACATATAGATCCCCGTAACGCAATATTTGGACTGGGGATGCTGCGGCTTTTCTTCAATTCGCATAATGCTCTCCGGGCGCTCGGGGTCAAACACGGGTACCCCGTAACGACGGGCATCTGCCACCTTTTTCAGTAAGACTCTGGCGCTCCCTGGTGGCTGTTGTTTGAAGCGTTCGATGACAGGTCCCAAATCTTCCTTGAACAAATTATCACCCAGCAAAACAGTGAACTTCTCTTCTGTCTGCATATAGCTTCTTGCCAATTCGAGTGCTTCGGCGATGCCGCCTGCTTTTTCTTGGATCCGATAGGTCAATTGGATACCATAATTACTGCCGCTGCCTAAAAAATCAGTGTACAGTCCAGCCGATTGTTTACCAATAATAATGAGTAAATCTGTAATCCCCGCTTGCCGCAACCTTTCGATACCGTATACGATCATAGGGTACTTGCCGACCGGAAGCAGATGCTTGTTGAGTAACGTAGTCAACGGATGAAGGCGCGATCCGGTTCCTCCTGCGAGAATAACCCCTTTCATATCTTCCTTCCTCCTTCGACAGCATATTCAGTGCATGGAATCGCAGCGTTTCCCGTTTCGATAAACACTCTGGGATCGATGCTCCATTTTTCTATAAACAATCGATAATTTCGCTCGATCAGCTCTTCGAGCCAGGAAGTTTCCGAGCGCGAGAAACTCGCATTTCCCTGATGATAGACAAAACAGTCATTGCACATGAGCAGCTTGTAGCCATGCACGCGTGCACGCAGACAATAGTCGTCATCCTCATAATGTCCGGGGCTGAACCGTTCATCCAGCAATCCAATCCGTTCCATCAACTCACGACGAAATAACAGGCAAAATCCGACCAACCGTTTGACCTCTTGCCATCTGGAGGGATTACTCGCATTATTCTGCTCCGCATATCTGAGACAGCTGGCCATATCTCCTTCTATTCCTTGAATCTGCTGAATACCGCTGACGTAATTCGTCACTGGTCCCACCAATCCCACGGAGCTCTCACTGTGCAAAGCAGCCAACATATTCGATAGCCACCCACGTGTAACCGTCACATCATTGTTTAAAATGACCAATTGATCACCCGAAGCCAGCCGGATTCCCTTATTACAAGCTGCTGGAAAGCCCCTGTTTTCAGGAAGACGTATGCTGATTAGCCGCTCGGATGAACAAAAATCATCCGTTCCGTCATTCGAAGCGTTGTCCACAACAATAATTTCATACGGTGCATCTGTTGTATGTGCTCGAATCGCCTCGATACACGTCTTTAATAAAGCCAGGCCATTATAAGTCGGAATAATGATGCTCGTCAGACTCATCGTGCATTCCTCCCTTTGGCAACGTCTACCCGTGTTGGTACAGGCCCGAACGGGGAATCCCCGGCTACCTGAAACACTGCCGCCAGCGCCTCTGCATGATCGCCGATGATTAACTGTTCCATAGCGTTCCCTTTCCCAACATTGAAGGTCCGCTTGCGATTGGTTTTAATCACATCGACAGCATGTACTGCTGCCACGATCATACCATGCAGAATCGCCATCGCATGGGCCTTTGGCGGTACCGCAAGCACGGCCGGCCCCAGTTGATCCAGCACACGCCGGGATAATGCATGGGGTACAGCGGTCAATGAGCTTGCTCCAAGATCCGACCTGCGCAGTACGCGATTCAGAAACCCTTTGCACCGTGTTACGCTGTCCTGCTGGGTATAAGGCGGCAAATGTCTACCCAGATCATTAAGCGCTACATCTGTTCCCTGATCCACCGCTTGAAGAAAAGGCAGCAAATCGGACGCCGGGATCGGCAAATCTCCGTCCACGAATAGCACGATATCAGCCTGCGTCAGACGTGCGCCTATTGCACGGCCAACATCATGCCCCAGGCGATCCGGTACGTTGACGAGAGTCACCCCGGGATGGCGTTTGGCTACGGCAGAGCGCGTACCATCCGTACAGCCGTTTAATACGACAATAATATCCGCAAGCGGAAGTTTCTCCAGCTCGCTCAGTACCCGATCAATCGTAGCCTCTTCATTACAGACGCTGACCACGGCTGCTGCTGTCCCTTGCAATACAATATCGCTCGGGCTCGGGGCTTCACGTTCCTCCGGCGAATTGATTTCGGGCATTCCTTTCGCCCGAGGCGTGGGCTTTCTCACCCTGCGGCTATGCATCGAAGCCGTCGATTCTCGTTTTCGCTGTACACGTCTTAGCCCCCAGCCAGGATCTTCATGTTTTCTTCTACGATGTGCTCTAGTCACGTTTTCACCTCGTCTCTGATCCGTTTGCGTTCCAAATCCGTGTATCCCGCACGTGCTCCCAGACGTGATGTAAGCCAGGCAATGGCATCCAGGTGATCCTGGACAATTATACTTGCCAGCGGGTCCTTGCCGTTCTGTTTTTTACGTGGCGCGTTCATTCTACCGACAGCTATTCCATATACAGTCACCACTCGTAACCCAGAAACGATGGACATCACCTGAAATAGCGGAGGTTTTTCCAAGGACTTTAGACCTATCTTTTTTAAAGCCTTTTGACTTATGGCATGTGGAATCCCCGTCATCGATGCTCCCCCTAAATCAGCACGATTCGACAAGATATTCAATACATGCTTTGCCTCAACTACAGGATGTATAGGCGTGCGGTTCACAGGTCCATGGTAATCATTCAGCACCACATCCGCTCCTGCACATACGGCCTGTATAAATGGCTGAAGTCTGGCACAGGGAATGACGATATCACCATCCAGAAAAAGCAGGATCTGTCCGGATGCCGCCTCCGCTCCAATACGACGACCCACATCATGTCCAAGCGGTTCTGGGAAGGAAAATACACGAGCTCCCGCCGCCGCTGCCACCTTCGCCGTTCTATCGTGTGATCCGTTCTCAACGACGATAACCTCTGTATGTGGATGGACGTGGCGTGCTTCGCGAATCACAGCTCCGATGGTCTTTTGCTCATTCATGGCCGGAATAATGACAGATACGAGAATCTTTCCCGCTGATGATGGTTCAGATGGCCGCGCTACGCCGCTTTGCGCCCCTTTCTCCGTTTCGGGTCCATCGCTCTTGTCGGGGGCTATCAGCTTCTTATCCATGTTCGGCATTCGGTACGGTAGCCACATCTTAGAGTGATAATAAGCCCTAGAATGCCGCCTCCGATTGATCTTGAATCCAGCTCTTCCACGCTTCCTCATGTTCCCGTCTCACCTCCCTTGCTGCTGTATAGATGAACAGCATGATTAGGACAGTTCAACATAACCTATGCGGTCCAAAAGCCGTGTGTAACGGCAAGCGTGGAGACTTTTCGACACAGCAATTTTCGACTTTATTTTACAAAAATTGTTATTCCTATTAAATAAATGAGATTTAAAAGGTCTAAAGAATCATTTTGGATAAATATGTTACATGGATCTTCTCGTCCGTCATTCTCTGTGATAATATCAGAGCCAGATGATGGGAGTTCGAAAAACCAACTTTTGTTTTTTTTGCATAAGGCAACTTTTTTCCATTATCGGCTATGATTCCACTATCTTTGCATACGACAGGAAGGGAGGAGTTTGTTACCTTTTTTAGGCTACATGCTTCACATGCGGTACCCTCTTTTCACGCACGCTTCATGAAAACACTTCGGTATTCTCTTCATGTTCCATTCTTCTATTCCAGACGACAACACGACCTACATAAATGGCGCAATGCCTTATTCAAAACAGGATGATTCATCCTGACATTAATCGGGGAGAGTGAATTTTAATGAAAAAAGTATGGGTTTCGCTTCTTGGAGGAGCTATGTTGTTGGGGTCTGTAGCGTCTGGTGCATCAGCGGAGAGTTCCGTTTCGGGGCCAGCTCAACTTACACCAACCTTTCATGCCGAGCAATGGAAAGCCCCTTCCTCAGTATCAGGGGACGACATTGTATGGAGCTATTTGAATCGGCAAAAGAAAACGTTGCTAGGTGAGGACAAATCCAGTGTACGCGAACAATTCCGAATTGTTGATCGCACAAGCGACAAGTCCGGTGTGAGCCATTATCGGCTGAAGCAGTATGTAAACGGGATTCCCGTATATGGAGCTGAACAGACTATTCATGTAGGCAAATCTGGCGAGGTCACCTCTTACTTAGGAGCCGTGGTGACTGAGGATCAGCAGGCTGAAGCTACACAAGGTGCAACTCCAAAAATCAGCGCTTCTGAAGCGGTTTACACCGCATATAAAGAAGCAGCTGCACGAATTGAAGCCCTCCCTACCTCCGACGATACCCTCTCTAAAAACGCTGAGGAGCAAACCAATGTAAGCAAAGACACTTACTCCGAGGCACCTAACAACGTAAATAAGATATCCATTGATAAGGACGAGCAGAGTCTTGATAAGGCATCTGCCCTGAAAGATAGCAAAATTGAAGCGGTGGAGGCAGAAAAAAGTTCCATTGCCAAAATCGCTAATCTGCAGCCTGAAGTAGATCCTAAAGCAGAACTCTACTACTACCCTAAGGGGGATGACCTGCAGCTCGTTTATGTAACTGAAGTCAATGTTTTAGAACCTGCCCCACTGCGTACCCGCTACATTATCGATGCCAACGACGGCAGCATCGTATTCCAGTATGACATCATTAAAGAAGCGACAGGCACAGGTAAAGGTGTGCTTGGTGATACCAAGTCATTCACTACTACTGCTTCCGGCAGTAGCTATCAGTTAAAAGATACAACACGCGGTAACGGTATCGTGACCTACACGGCCTCCAACCGTCAAAACATCCCAGGTACCCTTTTGACAGATGCTGATAATGTATGGAATGATCCAGCTGGTGTAGATGCCCATGCGTATGCTGCCAAAACCTATGATTACTATAAATCCAAATTCGGACGCAACAGCATTGACGGACGTGGTCTGCAGCTCCGTTCGACAGTCCATTACGGCAGCCGCTACAACAACGCCTTCTGGAACGGCGAACAAATGACATATGGAGACGGAGACGGTAGCACATTTATCGCCTTCAGTGGGGATCCTGATGTAGTAGGCCATGAACTTACACATGGTGTTACAGAGTATACTTCCAATTTGGAATATTACGGAGAGTCTGGGGCACTGAATGAAGCTTTCTCGGACGTTATCGGCAATGACATTCAGCGCAAAAACTGGCTTGTAGGCGATGATATTTATACGCCAAACATTGCAGGCGATGCCCTTCGTTCCATGTCCGATCCTACCCTGTACGATCAACCAGATCACTATTCAAACCTGTACAAAGGCAGCTCCGATAACGGCGGTGTTCATACAAACAGCGGTATTATCAATAAAGCTTACTACTTGTTAGCACAAGGCGGTAATTTCCATGGCGTAACTGTAAATGGAATTGGCCGCGATGCAGCGGTGCAAATTTACTACAGTGCCTTTACGAACTACCTGACTTCTTCCTCTGACTTCTCCAACGCACGTGCTGCTGTGATCCAGGCTGCAAAAGATCTGTACGGGGCAAACTCAGCAGAAGCAACTGCAGCTGCCAAATCTTTTGACGCTGTAGGCGTAAACTAAATCATATACACTTTCCTCTTCACGATTCTCGTCCATTGAACCTTTGCCGTTGTGCAACTGTTACTTGGCCCTGCCCATACGATGGACGAAAATAGGGGTGCAGTGTACAAGTCTGCACCCCTTCCCCCCTTATGTATGGCGCCCCTCAAAGGGGCGCCCTTTTCTTGTTCTTTTATCTCTCAATAAAAGAAAATTGTACATTTAAACATACTATGGACTTAAAGCAGTTCTTACAAAAATAATCCGGCATCTCTTGCTTTTTGCACGGCTTCTTCTCGATTATTGACTCCCAGCTTGTCATAGAGAGTGGAAGCGTAATTTCTTACGGTGCCGTTGGATAGGTAAAGTTTCTCAGAAATTGTTTTATAACGGTTTCCTTGAGATAAAAGATTCAAAACCTCTAGTTCGCGTTTCGTTAAGCCATACTCTTCTCCATCTGACCCCGGTCCGACTGACTCTTCTTCATCATTTCCGTCCCACATTTTATGGAACAAATCTTGGTTTATTACCGTGCCTCCCCGATAGACGAGGCGAATCGTTTCAGCCAGTTCACGCGATTCTATGGATTTCAGCAAATAGCCGTCAGCGCCGCTTCGCATGATTTCCTTCGCCCTCTCTGTATCCTGAAACGTTGACAGGATGAGGACGCGAATGTCAGGCCATGTTTCCTTGATTATTTGGGTCGCACGAATCCCATCCTGATTGGGCATCTCCAAATCCATTAATATCAAATCTGGATTTAGGCTTCTGCACAATTCTACAGCTTGTTCCCCATCTTCAGCCACCCCCACTACCTGCAAGTCCTCTTGTCCGTCCAAGATGGTATGGAGACTATCCCGGATAAACGAATGATCATCGACGATACACAAGCGGATTCTTTCATCGGACAATTGTACAAGTCTAGGTAACACACATGAGATGAACGTCCCTTCGCCCTTTTCGGAGTATACAGTGACTCTCCCTTGTAACTGTGTCGCACGTTCTTTCATTGCAGTTAATCCGAAGCCATCCTTCCACTCGTCCACTCCGCGACCATTATCCTGTACATCCAATCTTGTTTGTTGTGGCTCAAAATGCAGTGACACAATGATTTCGGTGGATTGTCCGTGGCGCACAGCATTAGTCAGCGATTCCTGCAAGCACCGATAAAGCGTCATTTTCGCTTGTTTGGAGACTATGTACTCTTCCCCTATTACTCGAGTGCGTACATTTACTTTTGCATGTTTCTGGAACTCTTCTGCTAATTGTTGCAAAGTAACAGTCAAGGGAAGCGATTCTTGTGGTGAATCTATTTGATGCAAATAGGCTCTCACTTCCTCCATACTGTTACGGGCTAATTGCAATAATGAGTCAATTTTCTGCTCTCCATCTTTTGTTGCTAATTCCGTACGCAATATTTCCAACCCCATAATGATCGAGGTATAGGAATGCCCCATCGTATCATGCAAATCTTTGGAAAGTCTGTCGCGCTCCTCTAACAAAGTAATCTGCTCAATCTGAGATAGGTACTGTTCCAGCACAAGCTTCTGATTGCGTATAATTTCATTTTGGCGGTAATTAGAAACGAGTAAGTGGAAGGAAAATCCTATCGCAAAAGCCAGACCGATTTGTGGGATAATCGCCCATAGATCTGTTCCTGGGGAAAATATTGCAACGAGCAATGGAAACAAAACAACTGTGATAGAACCCGACCAACGGAATGATTTATGAGCACTATTTGCCGCGATCATGAAAGTTGGCATTAAAAATGCAAGATATGCCGCCGGAAATAATAAGGTTAAGTAGAAGCACACTCCGCCAAACAAAACCATCTCAGTAAGCAGATAGTAGCGATAACTGAACATTAAACAAATCCAAGGTATTGAAAATGCGGCAATTTCCCAAAGAATGATGATCCAAAGGGGCACCGTTAAATGGTCTTGGTGTTGGATAGTAGTTAGCATCAATGAAAACCAGATGACAAAACGTATACAAAGCAATAACCAGTCATACCAGAGCCATTGTTTCCAGGTTGTAAACAAATTATCACCTCTTAATAGCTTTAAACATGGAATGCGTGTACATTCCGACTATTTGAACTAAGCTGTTTCCAATGCGAGTATTGATCCAGACGAGAATACACCCAGCGAGCATGACACATATAGCCTTTTCCCATGAATCTACAGCGAATCCCCATAAGTATATATCAAGATGTTGAAAAAGTATCGGTGTAACGATAATTACGAGCGGGGCTATGTACAATATAACGGCACATATAAGGCTGATCACCCCAATAAAAAATTTCTGCATAAGCCAAAAAACGGCCCTCCAATTGCTACTATTAAGAATGGCTTCTCTCGCTTTCATCCATTTATCCCTTCCACTGTTTGTCCTGGTCAGGATTGGCTCTATCGATATATCCGTATAAACCTTCGTCTGAATGCGTTCATATTGGACAAACGTGTGAGTTGTTCGCAACACACACGCCAACAAGGGAATGCCCACGAAGATAACCGTCATCCCCAACGCAAATGTAATGCTGACCAAATAGAAGCAAAAATAAAACAGTCCCGATCCGAAGGTAAACAACAAAAAGTAGAAATCTTGCAACCTTTTGCGAGCTGATTCTTTCGTCATGTGATTCTCTCCTACTCTTTATTTTATTTGCTAACACGTTATGAATTGCCCTTCGAATCTAACTTGTTATCTGTCACATACGGTAGTGTCAAAGTGTCATATTTGTAGGTCATGACTATAAAAACAAGCCGTACTAAGCTCTTTTTTTTGTCATGCATTAGAAGATTGATCCTTTACTTCCGCTCGATTTAACCTTTGGCTATTATGCTCTGCCGATTAGACATAAGTAAAAAAACGCTGTTCTTTCCTTATAGTTATAGGAAAGAACAACGTTTTTTCATCCCTGCTTCAGGGTCTGAGGTATTCTAACATCATTACCATAAATAAAAGCTGTGTATATTTATTATCTATGATGTCCCCATCGCGATCCAGAGAATCCATCCTTCACATATCTGACCCGATTGTCTGCGCTCCACTGTGAGCACTGCCGAATTCCTCTGGCGATGTGTAACAGACACCGTCATACCCGGTACACTCGCATTAGCGGTGATGGCATATTGTGTGTCTATAAAGGGCTTCTCAAATTCAACGTTTACTTCACCTGTAACCGCCTGTGCAGGCAGATAAAAAGAAATGCTGCCACATTGGGGTGAAGTCGCTTTGTGAAAAGCTATATCTGGCCCAGGCAATTGCATTCGCTGCTTTGGACGCTGTCTTCCTTCCGCGATATGAATACTGGTTATGGAACAATCCAGTAATGAATCTTGCTCGTTCTGATCTTCCGCCTTCATAGACGTCATGTCGTTATCCGTTCCGTATTCGGTATCTGACTCAGGCACAGACAACAGCAGCACAGAGGCTCGATTCATCTGCATCGCTTCCTCCAGCGTTTTGGGAAGCTTATGCTTTCTCCATGCTGCTTCCTCTATAGCTTGAATCGGTGGATCCTTCTCTACAGGGACAGCTGTAATTGTCGTTCCACGCTGAGTGGGTCTGTGACTGCCAGCAGGCGATGTCGCCTTCTCCTTGTTTACACGGGGAGAGGGAACTGTATTGGAAAGGTTACGCCGTGCTATTTTTTTATCCTTAGGGCTAGGATTCGTGCGATGGTTCATGATGACCGCTCCTTTGACACAAGAGTGAACAGCGGGCGCTCCGCTTCATTCACCCAGGTGGGAATCATGGCCTAATGCCTATGAGGTAGCCTATGCACGTAACCACGACCATGTCACTCAGTTGCGCAGTCTGTTATGATTTGAGCCCAGCGTTGTGCAGAGTGCTGCCATAAAAATTGTCTCCGCACCTCGTCCAGCCCGGCTTCTCCCATCTGTTGCCGTAGCCCGGGCTGTTGGAGCAACCTGATGATAGCGTCAGCCATTTCTTGCTCACCGCGTGACGGATAAACAAGCCAGCCTGTCTTGCCGTGCTGTATAACCTCCGGAATACCACCGATTCGTGATGCTACCACAGGCACTCCTGCTGCCATGGCTTCGAGATTGACCAGCCCGAAGGCTTCAGCTTCAATTGAAGGAACAGCCGTCACATCGGCTAACTGATATAACGAGGCCAATGCTGGATGCGGCACATAGCCTAGAAAGCGCACATGCCTCTCCAGCCTTAGTTTACGTATCTGCCGATGCAATGCCGCCGTGTACGACGTGAGACGGTCGTGACTGTAATAGGCACTACCGGCTATGAGCAGCAACACGTCCGGACAGGTATGGACGACACGCCGCAGGGCCTTCAGCAGCCGATGAACTCCCTTCCCTGGCACCAATCGGCCTGTATATAACACGATTCGACGGCCTGACCAGCCGAAATCGTCCAATCGCGCCGACCTGAGCGCTTCTGCTGCAGGGGTCCACCGTGGCAGGAAATCGCCGGGATGAATCCCCAGCTTGTTGATGACGATGCGTTCCCTGACCGTATCGGGACTGTCAGCGGCCACGGTTGCCCCCAAATACGCACTGTTCACAATAATGCGATTCATCGGGAGCAGTATCCTACCCATGTCCTTTCGTTTGAGGTGAGGCTCCCGGATGAACGTGGTGGAATGCAAAGTCAGCACAACTTTGTGATCGGGCAATGCCTCGCGAATGGCATACGCAAATGCGGGGCGGTTGTGTACATCGATTACCGCAGGTAACCATCTCTTCAAATCAGCAATTACCTCGCGAATATAACCCGCTCCCCGCGTATAGCGCATACAAGGAATTCCGTCAACATCGCCGTGATCCGGTGTTTCTGCCCCTTTTATGCCATAGATCTGCGCCTGAAGCTTATGGCTAGCTAGCGGTACCATGTGAGCAATTACCCGCTCCACTGAACTGCTGCGGGGCGAAGGTATAACAAAAGAGCCCGGTGTAATGACTGCTACCTTCAGTCTCTGCATCACCTCACCTACTTTCCTCACCTTATTCCTTCACCCTTCAACACCCATCTTGTATCATATCGTTTCCTGCTTTGAAAGGTGCTTGACTTACTACTTTGGGCATATCGCAAGGCTAGCGTCCATGCCTGGCCGACCTTTGATACATATGATGGACTAGAACCATAGTATGGTCAGTTGGAATGACGATAAGGAGGGCGGACATACTCATGTTGCATGTCGGCGTCATGCTCAACCCGGCAACTTATCGGGGCATTCCCGTCATGAAGACGCGATATGAATCCATCGCCAATTACGAAGAGGCCGGATTAAGTCACGAGTTAATCCCCTGCTTTCTTCGTCTGGAAGATATTCATATATCGACCGGAACATGCCGGGCTTTTGTTAAAAACGGCAACGAGTATCGGCAGATGACTCTTCCGTTGCCGCCAGTCATCCACAATCGGACTCTCTATCGGCAAAATGAAAATGCCCGCGACATCAACAAGCTGGTACACAAGGGATTTTACATTTTTAATGAACAAAATCGTTTTCGCAAAGACCATATACATGCAATTCTACAGGAAGACCCCCTGCTGCACCCCCACCTCCCCAAAACATTACAGGGCAACCTGTCCTCCATCCGTACCTTGATGGGGCAGACGGGGGATGTTGTAATTAAACCTAGCAGCGGCAGCGTGGGTAGAGGAATTATGCGGCTGAATCATTCCAGCGGAAGCTGGACATTGCAATGCGCTCATCCAACGATACCTGAACGTTGGTCCACCCTGCGGTTAAAAGTCGGAGAACTCCCTTTATTTCTGCATAAGCGACTGATGCATGTGCCTCATATCGTACAACAAACCATTCCGCTTGCTCTGTGCGACAATCGTCCATTCGATATCCGTGTGACGGTTCAGCGCGGATATGGCGGAATTTGGGGAGTGACAGGCATGTTTGCCAAAATTGCACCATCCCACACTTTTGTCTCCAATGTAGCCCAGGGCGGTACGGCACGTTCCCTACCCGAGGTGTTATCACGAACAGAGACAGTTCAAAACTCGAACATAGCCCGGCTCATGAATGAGCTAGAAAGACTCTCCTTGCAAATCGTCCATCGATTGGCACAACACCTGCCCCATCTCGCCGATGTCGGACTGGATCTGGGCATTACGCATGAAGGCAAGATTGTTTTTATCGAATGCAATGGTCGTGATCAGCGCTATGGCTTCAGCCAGGCAGGGATGATTAATGTCTGGAAAGAAACGTACGCACAGCCGATGGCTTACGCTCGCTGGCTTCTCGAACGACTATCTTCGTCAGGCACCGAACGTTCACCAGGCCGTCCCCTGTATTGATTTACGTCACATTCTGTGTCAATATAGTTCAGAGCGGCCGGACAGGTTCCGGCCAAGACGGCTCGGATATGAACAAGGGGGATCTGTAATGGCAAAACAGTGGCTGCGGCTTATGACGGAGCTATCATCGCGCAAGTGGGTGTGCCGGATTGTGGGCTCCTTCGCGCAAAGCGGTGCAAGCCGACTTTTTATCCCCACCTTTATACGTACGTACCAGATCCAGACGCATGAGGCGGAACAGGATTGGAAAGAATATCGCTCCCTGAACGCCTATTTTACACGCAAATTAAAAGCGGGCATGCGCCCGATTGATACGAACGCCGAGGTGATGACCAGTCCGGTGGATGCACGGATTACTTTTACCGGCCCAATTACGTCCGGCACTCTTTTGAATGTCAAGGGACAAGACTATACGCTGGAAGAGCTTCTTAACCGCTCTCCGCGTCTTGAGAAATACACACACGGCTATGCTTTTGTACTGTATCTGAGCCCGACAGATTACCATCGCATTCATGCACCGGTATCCGGTACACTGGTTGAGAAGGAGCATCTGCGCGGCAAAGTATATCCAGTGAATGACTTCGGCTTGCAGCATATGAGGGGAGTTCTTAGCCGCAATGAACGACAGATTACGTACATTGCCCACGAATATGGTGAAGTCGCGGTCGTCAAGGTTGGCGCAATGAATGTGAGCAGCATCAAATATACAGATGAAAAAGCGATCTCATGGACAAAAGGCGACGATCTCGCCTATTTCGAATTTGGCTCAACCGTCGTTTTGCTAACTGAAAACGGCACGTTTGAGCCCGACCCCGCATTGAAGCTGGGGGATGTGGTGAAAATGGGACAACGTCTTGGCAGCTTTCGGCACGATTCCAAAGCCTAAATGACAGATTGTAACAAAAGAATGAAAAAGGACCCAGCGTAACTGCTCGGGTCCTTTTTCATTATCTTTTGTATTCGTCATGCGTTAATAGCCTTATCGAATTTCAGACGGACTTTTTCCTGTATACTGCTTGAATTGGCGGCTGAAGAAAAAGATGTCACGGTACCCCAGAGCCTCTGCCACCTCGGTTACATTCATTCCGGCATGCAGCAATAGATGCTGCGCGCGCTCAATCCGCATGCTGATAATATGAGATTGCACGGAAACACCCAGCAGCTCCTTGAATTTTATCGAAAAATAACGCGGTGACAGCCCTGCACGTGCTGCCAAATCCTCGACTCGATGAGGAAGTCCCGGATGCTGGCGCACGTAGTTGGCCGTTTCCCGAATGACTTCGGTCAGCTGGTTACTAGCCTGTTGCTCCTGCGGTTCCTTACGGTCTGCACGCAGCAGATGAATCATCAGTTGCTTCAGGATCAACCTGCCTTCCTCGTCAGCTCCATAGGCACGTTCCAGACGTAGACGGACATATCTGGCAAGCATGTGCTCCACCTCGAACGTTTCCTCCAGCATACGGTAGCTGGCTGGAATTTGCTTGGGTTGCTCGGTGAGCTCAAAATGAATATAAGTAAGTATGAGCGGCTTTTGCGGATTATGTGTGGCACGGGTATCGTCTCCTGGCTTGAACAGAAAGCAGCTGCCCTTGCTCACTGGATAGGCTTCCCCATTTAATACAACCGTTCCTTCTCCGCTCCATACATAAAATAAATCATAGTTTGGCATCGGCTTCTCGCGTACCTGCCATTTCCAGCCCGGCTCGCACACGATTTTGGCAAAGGCCGGCAGCAGGATAAACGATGACGCAGATGTATCGAGCAAAATCTGCACCTCCTTTTGTTCATCTCTGGTTGTCCTGTTATCCCGTTATTTTATAATATAAGCGCAGCGCCACGATTAAGCAAAAAATCTGCTTTTCCGGCCCCTGATGCTTGTGCGTGACGCTTACCGTGTGTAATGCTATAATATGTAATCAAAATGACTTGGAAGGATGAAACGGGAATGAATCCACTGGCAGCGCAGTTAAATCAAAACATTCAGACAGGCAACGAGCATGTATATCAAATGCTTTCTCTTTTAGGTAAAGAGATTTACTTTCCAAAGGAAGGGATTTTGAGTCAATCAGCCGAAGCAGGGAAACTTGCCAAAAAATATAATGCTACGATCGGGATTGCTACTGAAGGCAATGGCCCTATGCATTTGGAGGTTATTCAGGAAAAGCTGTCCGCTTATAGCCCCAAGGATTTATATCCTTACGCTCCTCCTGCGGGCAAGCCTGAACTTCGTAGCGTATGGCGTGAAAAAATGCTAAAGGAAAATCCTTCGCTGGCTGGAAAAGGCTACGGCCTCCCTGTAGTTACGAACGCGCTGACCCACGGTTTGAGCATCGTTGCCGACCTGTTTACGGATGAAGGAGATGCTGTCATTTATCCGGATAAAAACTGGGAGAACTATGAACTGACTTTCGGTATTCGCCGTCATGGACGCTTGGTGAATTTCCCGTTATTCACAGAGGATCACCGTTTTAATAGTGACGGATTACGCGATGCGCTATTGGCGCAGAAAGAATACGGCAAAGCGATCGTTGTACTGAACTTCCCGAACAACCCGACAGGCTACACACCGGGCATTGAAGAGGGTAAAGAAATTGTTGCTGCCATTCAGGAAGCGGCGGAAGCAGGCATCAATGTCGTAGTTGTCACAGATGACGCTTATTTTGGCCTCTTCTTTGAGGACTCCCTGCATGAATCACTATTCGGTCAGCTAGCCGGACTTCACCCGAGAATTTTACCAGTCAAAATTGACGGAGCTACTAAAGAAGAATTCGTTTGGGGCTTCCGTGTCGGATTTATTACCTTTGCTTCGGAGCATCAGGATGTACTGAGCGCACTGGAACAAAAAACACTAGGGATTATCCGGGCAACGATTTCGAGTGGCCCTCACCCGTCTCAAACCTTTGTACTGGATGCTCTTAAATCACCCGATTTTGAACAACAGAAAAATGAAAAGTTCCAAATTATGAAGGGGCGGGCTAATAAAGTCAAAGCGTTGCTTGATAGCGGAAAATACGGGGATGTATGGAGCTACTATCCTTTTAATTCAGGTTATTTTATGTGTCTCAAGCTAAACGGCTTATCCGCTGAACGACTGCGCACACATTTGCTGGAGCAATATGGAGTAGGGACAATTGCACTGGGTGAATACGATCTCCGTGTCGCGTTCTCCTGTATCGAAGAAGAGTATCTGGAAGACCTGTACGACATTGTGTATCGTGGCGCACAAGATTTGTTGAACGCCTAAGCTGTATCAGGTTAAATATATAGCATAATTAGCGGTATGCCGGATACTAGGGCATACCGCTTTTTGATCGGCTTGAACCATAGTCACCATACATCCAGACAGTTTATCCTTCCGCGGCGAGCAGAGATTCCTCTGCCAGTGGCAGCAGAATGACGACCTTCGTTCCGACTCCAGGCTCACTTTCATAGCGTATGCTCCCGTTCATAGCTTCAATGATTCGAAAGGAAACGACGGTCCCCAGTCCTGTCCCTACCTCTTTGGTCGAAAAAAACAAAGTCCCTACTCGTTCGAGATGCTCCTGGCTCATGCCTTTTCCAGTATCCCTGATACTCAAACATGCCTGCTCTTCCTGAATCGCCAGCTTTATGTATACCCTGCCTCCATCTTCCGCAGCTTCAATCGCATTTTTTGTCACATGTATTAACGCCTGTAACAGTTGGTTACGATCTGTATGTATATAAATTTCATTCCTTAGCTCTGTATACAGCCTTACGCCTTGCTTGGTCGCCATTGGCTTCAAAAGCAACACGATCTGTTCAATCATGCCCGAAAGGTCCATCCGCTCTGTGTTCCCAATCTGCGGTCTGGACAAATTCAAATAATCGCTAATAATTCTTTCAGCCCGATCCACCTCTGCCAGTGCCAAAGCAACATATCTGCGATTTTTCCCTTCCAATCCGGACTGAACCATTTGCAGAAAACCTTTTACCACCGTTAAAGGATTCCGTACTTCATGAGCCATAGAGGCTGCCAGTTCACCCAACGTATTCAGATGCTCGGCATATTTAATTTTTCTTCTCATTTCTTCCCGCTCCAAACTAAATTCCATCCAGAAAGAAGAGGCTCCAATACTTAAGAATTGAATCACACCGAACCAGAGTATTGAGCGAACCAGCTCAATCTCATCCTCATCCAGTCTGCCATTGATCCAAGAATGTATTAAAAGAAAAATCAGCATGACCCCAGTGATCCAGATACTCATTACCATATTCATGCCCACTCGAAGCAACATGCTTTTGAGCTGCATAAATTTTTTTCTTACCAAGAGAGGCCCCAAATAACACAACATCATGCTCGGAAGCCCCACCACCATAGACTCAGGGCCTACATACATACGAGCCATTACCATTAGTGTCACATTCATTAGCCCTGCCGTAGGTCCAAAATATAAAACTGAAAGAATCAAAGGAACATACCGAAGATCCCAATATAGTCCGTACCAAATGTACGAAAATATAAGGCAAAGCACTGAAGAAACACCCAGCACCCCTCCCATAAGCAACGGGGTATGCTTCTTATGCCGATGATCCGACAAAGCACTGTATACGAGTAACGGTACAAACACAAGAAATATGTTTACGAGCAGCTTATCTACCAGCATCTCGTCCTTCCCACTTTCCAAGTGATAATGATTACATACTTCTTCTATTCTCGGTAATACGTACCTTTTCCTCTCTCATCTCCTGAATCTGATGAAAAATATAGGGCGATTCGGCAACACACCTGAGCATTGGCCCACGCAATCCAAAAACCCACTTCATAAGATACGATGTATCCTTTATCACAATGACCGAGAGGAGAATGAGCATGGGAGCAGAAGAAACAAGAGGCGGTTATGGTGGTTACGGCGCATTCACAAGCACAGGAACCATTTTGGTACTGTTCATTTTGCTAGTTATCATCAGCAAAACAATCTTCATCTAAGCAAACGATATCTGCACCCACGACTACCATAGCAGCAAATGCACAAAAAAAGGCTAATTCGCAGACAGCTCAGCTTTTGCTGCTTTGCGAATTAGCCTTTTCTTTATTCACCCAGATCTGGATCACACTTCTTCCTCATCTTGTCCGTCCAAACGCCATTTTTTGGCTTGAGCACCTCGAATCAGGAACACAACCAGAACTCCCCCCACCAATGTGAGCAATGTAGTCAGCAGATCTTCCGTTCCTTTGGCTAGAAAAGGAAGCCATAGCACTACAGCAGCCGGCAGCGTCAACCGAACAACAAAGTCAAGAAAAGACGCACGGCGACTATGCGCAGGAATCGGATATAACTGAAGCCACAACGAATCCTTGTGGTACTGTCTTAATGAAGTAATCTGAACACCTATGAGGAATATAAAAAATAAATAAACGGCAATACCAATCCAGCTAGCATGGGTGATGTATATAATTAACAGCCCCAGAATACCTAACCGAATGACAATACCTGCTGGCTCTGTACGGAGGAATGTCTTAAACAGCAGGTAACGATACGCTCCCCTTCTGTTCCAAGGTATGTTCCCCCCCAGCCAGGACAGCCAGTGGCGCGGCGTCACTCTCTGCGTAAGGGCAGGTACATCGACAAACCAGCCCAACGTACGCATCACGCGAGCAGCCTGCATCCCCTCTGTGCGGATCAGTTTTTCCCAAGCCACTAGCAGTTTGACCGGCAAACGCAGCACAAGCACATATACCACGCCGACCAATAGGATAAATGGCAAGCTGTGTAGCGGAGGCTGCCATAGCCAAGCGGCTACCATCAGCACAGCCAGCACCCACCGCAGCAGACGATAGCCTACACTGCCGCCAACCGATACCATGCGAAGCTCTTGCCAGCCACCGTAGCTGAATAGCAGCTTCAGCAGCACGAACAGCAGCAGGGTCAGTAGCAGCGGCTTAGGCGTAGCATCACTGCGGATATACAGCGGCCACAAGATAATCGTCAGCAGCAGCAGACCGAATATTTTATACACCACGCCCCGAATCCGGCTGGCCTTAAAATACTGGTGCATCGCGTGCTCCTGCGGACGAAGAAAGACAATATCGGCTGCATTCAAATACGTTCGAAAGCTCGCATGAGCAATTGGAATAGCTACAATAAGCATAATCCAGCGGATGGGCAAATCCGGCGGAATATGCATCAGTAAGGACGTGTACCATGCGGCAAAAGCAATCAGCGCAAAGCCGAAGACCACCGCCAGACCGCTCTGAATGACATAGCCCAGATAAGGCAGCACCTGTCCCCAGAACGCTACACGTCTTTCTTTATGCAAATTTTGCAAATCCATGCTCATTCCCTGCCTTGTACCAGCTCATAAAATGCATCTTCCAGCGGCATGCCCGGCTTACCCGCTTGTGCTGTCACTTCGTCCAGCGTACCTTGTGCGATGATGGCACCCTGATGAAGCACAATAAAGCGATCGCAATAATTTTCAATCGTAGACAAAATATGAGAACTGAGCAAAATAGATGAGCCCGAACGCTTCATCTCCAACATAAAGTCAAGCAAGGAACGAATGCCGAGCGGGTCCAAACCCAAAAATGGCTCATCGATGACATACAGCGGCGGTCCCGCTAAAAATGCGCACATAATCATCACTTTTTGGCGCATCCCTTTGGAGAGATGCATCGACATACTTCCACTTTTATCCCGCATGCGGAACAAGTCCAGCATTTGATCACTGCGCGTGCGGAAATCTGCCTCGCTGACCCCGTACGCTCTGGCCGTAAACTCCATATGCTCCATCACTGTCATTTCAGGATACAGCTCTGGAGCTTCGGGTACAAAAGCAATAGCTCCCTGATACGCCTCTGGATTCTCATCCTGCTTATGCCCCTGCACGCGAATTTCTCCGGCCTGCGGTGTCATTAGACCCAAAATATGCTTCATGGTCGTGCTTTTCCCGGCCCCGTTCAGACCGATCAGTCCCACCATTTCACCCGGCTTCACATCAAGCGAAATCTGATGCAGCACCGGACGCTTGGCGCTGTATCCGCCGGTCAGTCCGTTAATTTGCAACACAGGCTGTTGTTCCATGGCTCCCCCTCTTCTCCCTTAATTGTTCGGTTTTGATCCTTTTTCCTTCAGCCATCTTGGCGCACCCTTGTTTTTGCGATCACGCTCACGCTGTGCCTTTCCTGCCTTGGATAAAGCTGCTCCTTTGCTCTTGCCTGGAGCTGAACCGTTCACAGAATTCCTGCCTGGACGGCCGCTATCATTCCGAACAGGTGTTTTGCGTTTTTCCGTCAATGCTCCATCGGACATGGATCTGCTTTCAGATGGCCTTACAGGGGCGCGCTTGGCATCCGCCGGACGCGGCACCACAACTCGACCTCCATAAAGCGCACGCTCTGCAATGTCAATCCCCAGTTCACGAGAAAACTTACGCATGATGAATGTTTCGCGGTCGGTCACCACCGACACCACTAATCCTTTGCGCCCCATACGCCCTGTCCGCCCTGCGCGGTGAACATAGGCTTGACTATCCGTAGCCGGGTCAAAATGAATGACCATTTCAAGTCCTTCAATATCCAGACCACGGGCTGCCACATCGGAAGCGACCAGCACTTTGAGCTTGTCCTCGCGGAATCGGGCCAACACGTTGCTGCGCGTGACTTTATCCGCATCTCCGTACAAGGATGCCGTAGTTAGACCCATATGCTTGAGCTTGGCTTCAATCTCTCCGATGGCATTGGTCGTATTCACAAATACCAGCGCTTTTCTCGGATTAAAATGACGTACCAAACGGCGCAGCATATCCACCTTATCCCGTTCTTCGGATACAAAGTAGTAGTGTTCCAATCCACTGGCCGTCTTCTGGTCAGGATCAATCCCAATTTCTACGTAATCAGGCATCTCCCGCTTTGCCAGCGCTTGGATTTCATCGTTCAGCGTTGCGGACAGGAAAACCAATTGACGATCACGCTGGGCGGAGCCCAGTATGTTGGTCACATCGCCTGCTCCGCCGAGCTGGAACATCTGATCCACCTCATCGATGACAATCGTTGTAATATTGTGCATCTTCAGCTTTTTCGAAGCGATGAGTTCCCGTACACGTCCTGGTGTGCCCACCACAAGCTGCGGATGATCCTTTAGCTTTTCAATTTGCCGTTTGATGGCCGCCCCACCGATCAGACCCAATACACGGATTCCACGATGCTCTCCGTAGCGCTGACCCTCACGTACAATTTGCATGGCCAACTCCTGGCTTGGAGCCAGTATCAGCTTTTGCGTGGCCTTTTTCTGTGGGTCAATCGCTTGCAGTAGGGGTAGCAAATAAGCCAGCGTTTTGCCTGTGCCGGTTTGTGAGCGCGCTAATACATGCTTTCCCTTCATTATTTCTGGTATTGCCTCTGCCTGAACTGGCGAAGGCTGTGTAATTTCATGCTCGGTCAGTTTGTCCAGCAGATCTTGTTCAACACCGAGCGCTTCAAAATTCAATGTCATGAAAAGGTCCAACCCCTATACGTAAATTCGTTACTCTCCATTATATGCGAAAACAGCCCTGTTACCAAATCACAAAAATAAAAGATGTCCCTCACCACACCTTGAACTGTGACCCGTAAGATGGACACTTTGAAAAAAGTGACCCACTTACGGGTCATTTGTGTTTTAATCAAACAATA
>NZ_JCAJRU010000062.1:0-21668 GCF_059447605.1 Paenibacillus sp. N119s
AAACGGTCAACAATTGAAAAAACACCACGCTGCCAATCTGATTTTAGATGGTGTAACGTTTGATATCCATAAGGGAGAAAAGGTGGGGCTCATTGGTCGCAACGGAAGCGGTAAAACCACCCTTTTACGCCTGATTGCACGTTTGTCCCGCCCGGATGAAGGGCAGCTTGTCATTGCCAAAGATACGAAAATCGGCTACTTGCCGCAAATCCCGGCGGAGTTTGAAAACTTCACCGTATACGAAACACTGGCTTACGCCTATCGTGAGCTGAAGGATTGCCGTAATCAGATGAGCACGCTCGAACGGGAAATGTCAGATCCGATTGTGACAGCGAACCCGGGGATGTTGGAAAAGCTGCTGCAAACGTACGCTTCCCTCCAGGAGCGGTTTGAGCGTAACGGCGGCTATGAAATGGATGCCAATATAGATCAGGTAGCGGATGGGCTGCGTATTCCGAAAGCTATGTATACGCGCAACTTCGGTTCACTCTCGGGCGGAGAGAAAACTAAAATAGCGCTGGCATCCCAGCTCATTGGACGGCCGGATTTGCTGCTGCTGGATGAGCCAACCAACCATCTGGATTTGAAAGGGCTGGAATGGCTAGAGCAATTTTTGCAGAGCTACACCGGGGCCTGTGTGGTTGTATCCCATGACCGCTATTTTCTGGATCGAGTTGCTGGCAAGATGATCGAACTTGAGGATGGCGAGGCCTTTACGTACTATACGAATTACAGTGGCTACGTTAAGGAAAAGGAACAACGTCTGCTGCTGCAATTTGAGGATTATAAGGAACAGCAAAAGCGGATCAAAAAGATGAAGGAGGCCATTCGGCGTTTGGAAGAGTGGGGGCGCAATGGCGACAACGAAAAGTTCTTCAAAAAGGCAGCCTCAATCCGCAAGGCGCTGGAGCGCATGGAGCTGGTGAAGCGGCCTGTAATGGACCCGCAGGGGGCGGAATTTAACTTAAAGCTGGAGGATCGTTCCGGTCGCCGGGTACTTCAGTTTGAAGAACTCGCCAAAGCCTATGGAGAACGTCAGATATTAAACGGGGCTACGGGTAGCCTAGAATTCGGTGAAAAGGTAGCTTTGTTAGGCGATAACGGCGCAGGTAAAACAACGCTGCTCAAGCTGTTGCTTGGTCAGGAAAGCGCAGATACAGGCACGGTCCAATGGGGCGCGCGCGTCGAGTACGGATATTTGGCGCAACAAGAGAGAGAACGGGATAGCCGGGCGACGGTGCTTGCTTATTTCAAGGAGGAAGCAGGACTGGAAGAAGGCGAGGCGCGTGGGCAGCTGGCGAAGTATTTATTTTACGGCGCGGATGTGTTTAAGCCTGTGAGCATGCTGTCCGGTGGAGAGTGGTCCCGCTTAAGGCTGGCGCTGCTGGTCATGAAAAAGCCGAATTTGCTGGTGCTGGATGAGCCGACGAATCATTTGGACATCGACTCTCGCGAGGCCTTGGAGGAAGCGCTGGACACCTACTCGGGAACGGTGCTGGCGATTTCACATGACCGCTACTTTGTGAACAAGCTGGCTGGGCGCGTGTGGGAGCTGGAGGCAGGAAAGCTAGCCTCCTATCTGGGCGGCTTCGATGAATACCGCGCGAAGAAGCGTGAGCTGGAAAACGCTCGCTTGCAGCGCGAAGGGGATGCCGGCGTACGCTCGGCATCTGCAGGTAAAGCCGCATCTGGCGGCGGCTCGGGCTCGGGTCTGGCTGCGTCTGCTGATGCAGCCAGCAATGGCGCAGGGACGGCTGCGCGGCCAGGAGTGACCTCGGGAGCCGATAAGGGTCGTGCTCGCACCGAGTCGGCAGGTCGCTTGGGGTCGTCCGCTGCCGGGGACGAGGCACGCGGTGCGAAGGCCGCGAAGCCATCCCGCTCGCCGGCTGTCTCCAGCGAGCGCTTGGAGCGAGCGATTGCCGCCAAGGAAGCTGCATTGGCGGCGACAGATGCCGAGCTGGACCTGCTCGGCACGAGCAGCGACACAGCACGCATGACGGAGCTGTGGGATGCGCGCGAGCAGCTGCAAGCGGAGCTGGACACGTTGCTCGGCGAGTGGATTGAACTAGAGTAAGTGATAGGCTGGTTGCTGAAGATAGGCAACGTATATTTTATAAAGGATAGCCCTAAGGTAGCACGTCTGCTGAGGGGCTATTTTTGTATGGTAAAGACTAATGAGAGAGTGAAAATAGAATAACCATATATTTAAATAAATTGATATTAATAAATGTTTATCTTTTTATTTTACATAGAAAGTAATTTGTTTACATTTCGCAACTTGTGATATTTTCTACTTTATGCAAGCGATATTAATCATTATTAAATAGATTCTATACTTATTCGTAATCATACCTATCAATCATGGGATGGAGGAAACGATATGTCGGACTTCTTACTGGAGGTCAATCAGGTAACAAAAAAAATGGGGAAAAGACATTTACTGAATGACATCTCATTCAAGCTTCAGAAAGGGAAGATTTATGGATTCATCGGACCCAATGGAGCGGGCAAAACAACGATGATGCGTATTATGACTGGATTAATGCAGCCGACCAGCGGCTCTGTACAGATAGCTTCATATGATGTACGCACGGATCGGGAAAAAGCACTGTCCAAGGTGGGGGCCATTATTGAATCGCCAGTCTTTTTTGATTATATGACAGGCAGGCAGGTTCTGCGTAATTTGTCACGATTGCACTCTGAAATTGCATCCTCAGATCGGGAGGCGCATATCGAAGAATTGCTCACAAAGGTGAGACTAGAAACGCGGGGCGACGACAAGGTAAAAACCTATTCGCTTGGGATGAAGCAAAGACTAGGTATTGCACAGTCCATGCTGGGCTCTCCTGAGCTTTTGTTACTGGATGAACCGTCCAATGGTCTTGATCCCATGGGGATGAGAGAATTGCGGGATATTGTGCTTGCTTTGCGTGATTCTGCGAATTATGCCTTTTTTATCTCCAGTCATCTGCTGGACGAATTGCAACAGATGTGCGATGAACTTATCGTGATTAAAGAGGGCAGGCTAGTTTGGCAGGGACCTGCTGATCAGCTGTTAAAGGAAGGCCAACGTCTGGAGGAAGCCTTTATGGGGTTAATGGGACTATGAAGCGATTGATACAAAGTGAATTTGAACGATTGTGGAAGCGAAAGTGGTTCTGGCTTATGGTTTTATGTACACCTGTGCTAGCCTACTCGACAGGCTTATATTATTTGCGTACTCGGAATGTTCCAATAGAGGTGCTACACCAGAATTTTATCGTCACCAGTCTGCAGGAGAATTTGTATTTATTTTGCAACAGTGCTGTGGCTGCTTTAGCTGCTGCTGTGTTTACTGAGGAATTTCAGAGTGGACAGCTGCGTCTATTATTTATGCGTCGGTTTACTCGCGGTCAGATTTTTTGGAGTAAGCTGCTAGTTCTGAACAGTTCTATCTTGTTTCTTCTCTTTGTATTTGCGATTTCATCACAAGTAATCGCTGAGATATGGAGATATTCATATCATTTAAGTGACGCGAGTCTATCCATATTACAGCGACTGCAAATACTTGAATACTACGGTTGGGCGCTTGCTTCTCTATTGGCTATAAGTTCCTTGTATTGTTTTTTTGCTATGTATAGCAAGAGTGTTACATATGCTATCGGTATTTGCATGGTATACAATTTGGCTTCTCTGTTATTTGATCCGCTGTATCTAAAATTGGCATCCTTTGTTTCTCATATTCCATACCTATATGATGTGGTCGCATTTATGATTATTCCATATCTGCAGCATACGGGATTGAATAATTCTTTAATCGGAAGTTTATCTGTGAATGGGGCCATCATTACCGTTGTAAGTGTATATCTTGCCTTGTTTACATGGGGTGCATATCGCCGCTTTGTAGTCGATGATTATTTGTGTTAGGGGGATTGCTTGATGCTGGGAATCTGGCACAGTGAAATGGAACGAATTTGGAAGCGGAAGTCCACTTATTCGTTGTACGTAGTCTATATTTTAATAATTGTAGCGATTATATGGAGCTATAAAATGACGGGGACAAAGATCTTCCGTTTTGGCGAAGGAAGCATGCTCGTCAATAATTTAAACCTGCCATGGCTAATGATGAGTGAGGTTGCTTTATTTCTAACTTTGGCGATGTTACCTATCCTATATGTGGATCAGTTGAGTGGTGATCTTTATTCAGGGGCGTATAGGCTTTACATGTTGCGTCCGTATCGTCGTTTATGGTTCTGGCTTGCCAAGATGCTCGCACTATCGATCACAACAGTCATTTTCGTTGGGACAGGTTTGTTTATAAGTGTGCTTGCAGGATGGTTTCTTTTCCCGCATAGCTCTACTTTCTTGAAATATGGTGCATCAACACCTTCTACCTTGTCTGATGCCATAACCTACATACTCACATTTTATCTTATACTGCTTATGGTGTGCTTGGTGAAGCTCATGTTGAGCAGCGCTGTATGCTTATTTGTATCTCGACCCCTGTTTGCTTATCTATCAATTCTCGTTTTATCTGTATACCTCTTTAAATTGTCTAGACCGCTTATTATGTTAATGGACCCGTTTCGCGAAATATTGCTTGCTCTAAGGATTGACAACTCATTTGAATTTTGGATGTGTACAGGGGGAATGTTGGTCGTGTGCATTATTATTAGTTGTGTACGGTGGCAAAAACGAGTTTTTTAACATAAATTTTATAGTTGGTACTATACAAATAGAAAAGATCCAAGCAACCATTCGGAGGTTAGCTGGATCTTTTTTTTATACGGACGTTGAGGGTTGAAATAAGGTGTATCGTTTCTTTTCTGCAAGGGACGGGTATTTATTGTCTAGTCCCGCATAGATTGACATAGTAGAAAAGGAGGTATGAGCATGTGGAATGGGGTCAAAAGGCTGTCTACACTAATGGCAATTCTGCTGCTAGCAATTACTGTAAGCGCATGCAATAAGAGTAGCGATTCAGGCAAGGTGCAAATTGAGTTTTTCCAAAATAAGCCGGAGGCCAAGGGTTCATTCGACAAGCTGATTGCACAATTCAATCGGGAGCATCCCGGTATTGAAGTGACACAGGTCAATCCACCAGAGGCGGAGACGGTGTTATTGACCCGGGTGGTCAAAAACGATGTACCTGACATTGTGGGGCTTGGGGCGACCGATACTTACTCCATTTTGGCGCAGAGCGGTATTTTTGCGGATCTAGCGAATACGGAATTACCACGTACAGTAGACCCGATTTATCTCAAAATGCTTAAGGATGTGACCGGGGTCGATCCCGTGTATGGAATTCCTTATGCTGCGAATGCGAATGGTGTGATGTATAACAAAACACTTTTTAAGGAAATGGGATTACAGGTGCCCAAAACGTGGGATGAATTGATCGCAACGGCGCAAAGGATCAAGGCTGCCGGCAAAATCCCGTTCTATTTTACATATAAAGATGATTGGCAGACAAACCTTTCTTTTAATGCCCTGGGTCCGAACTTGGTGGGTATTGATTTTTTTCTGCAACGGCGTGAGAACCAGGTCACCTTTCAGGATAAGTACCGCGAGGTTGCGGAAAAGCAGCTGGAGCTACTGAAATACGGACATAGTGATAATTTTGGCAAAAACTATGCTGACGGTAACCGTGCTTTCGCTAATGGGCAGGCACTGATGTACATTCAGGGCTCGTGGGCTATATCTGAAATTCGCAAAGCCAACCCGAAAGTGGATCTTGGATTTTTCCCGTTACCCACGGGGAATGACGCAAAGGCGGTCAAGCTGGTGTCTGGTATAGACACGCTTTTAGCCGTTTCAGAAAGCACCTCGCATAAAAAGGAGGCTGAAGAGTTTATTGCCTTCCTATTGAAGCCAGAGAACAGCAAGCAATACATTACGGAGCAAACGTTGTTTTCAGCAGTGAAGGGGGTCACGCAGGATGACCCGAGTGTGGCAGAGCTGCTGCCGTATTTTAAGTCAGGCCGTGTCATTGATTTCGCCGATCACTATATTCCCAAAGCGGTCCAATTGAATTCTATTGTGCAGGCCTTTCTGCAAAACGGAGACATCGACGCCTATCTGACCAAGCTCGACCGGGAATGGAACAAGGTAGCTAACCGCCGATAGGAGAGGAGGATGAGACATGAATAAGCGACTAACGACCTTTTACTGGATGACGGTGCCGGCAGTGCTATTGTTTTTTCTGTTTTTAACCTTGCCTGCCCTGCAGGGATTGTATTATTCGCTTACCAATTGGAATGGATTCGGCCATCAGTATGACTTTGTCGGATTTAAGAACTACATTAATTTGTTTCAGGATGACAATGTGGGTAACGCATACTGGTTTACTTTCAAATTTGCGATTGTGGTTACCATTGCGATTAATATTCTCAGCTTGCTGATAGCCATGGGGCTGAACGCTAAAATACGTTTTCGCAATTTTTTTCGCGGGATTTATTTCTTGCCTAATATTTTGAGCGTGTTGATCGTGGGTTACATATTCAATTACCTGTTCTCAAACGTGTTTACGATTTGGGGACAGAACTTGGGCATCGGTTCATTATCGACAAACATCCTGGGGAGTGAGCAGTTGGCTTGGGTGGGGGTGGTCATCGTAGCCGTATGGCAGGGTATTGCCTTTAATACGATTCTCTACCTAGCAGGGCTGCAAACGATCCCGACCAGTCTGTATGAGGCGTCCAATCTGGACGGTGCAGGTAAATGGCGTGAATTCTGGAGCATTACCTTTCCGTTGATTGCTCCGTTTTTTACGATCAATATGGTATTGGCGATGAAAAATTCCCTGATGGTATTTGATCAGATCGTGGCTTTGACGAACGGCGGACCGGGGCGGGCTACGCAGTCGATTTCCCATCTGATATACACTGGAGGCTTTAGAGGCGGGGAATTTGCCTATCAATCGGCTAACTCAGTGATTTACTTTATTGTGATCGCAATCATTTCCATCTTACAGCTGCGATTCCTCCAGAGAAGGGAGATGGATAACTGATGAAAACAAGCAGACGTACTAACTGGCCTGTGCTGATTCTGATTGCGCTGGGGACAATATTTATCCTGTTTCCCCTCTATATGACGGTGACGATTGCACTTAAAAATCCTGAGCAGATGGCGTATTCCGCTTTTGCCTTTCCAACAAAGCTGCATTGGGAGAACTTTAGTCGTGCAGTGGAAATGACCCATTTCTTCAGCGCTTTTCGGAACAGTGTGATGGTGACGACCTCGACGGTCGTACTCACCTTGCTCACCAATTCAATGGTTGCTTATGCCATTGCCCGCAATATGCAGCGGCGTTTCTTCAAGGGGTTATATTTTTACTTTGTGAGCGCCATGTTTATTCCGTTTCCGATCATCATGCTGCCGATTGTGAAGCTGGCCTCGGGACTTCACATGACCAATCTGGTGGGCCTCATTGTGCTGCATACGGTATATGGCTTGGCGTTTAATGTCTTCGTGTATGTGGGTTATATTCGCTCCATTCCGGTAGCCTTGGAAGAGGCGGCCACGGTAGATGGTGCGACGACATGGGGGACATTTTGGCGCATTATATTCCCGCTGATGGCGCCGATTAGTGCTACGGTGGGGATTCTCACTTGTCTGTCCACCTATAATGACTTTTTGCTGCCGCTCATTATTATTAGCGATGCGGAGCAATATACACTGCCGCTCGTTCAGTATGTATTTCAGGGGCAATTCAACACCGACTTTAATCTGGCCTTTGCCTCGTACCTGATGGCTTTGCTACCAATGATTATTGTCTACCTGATTGCACAAAAATGGATTATCAATGGTGTTACGCAAGGCTCTGTAAAGTAAGGTGGGGATATCACAGCTTCGCGCAGACCGGGGTTCATTAGACCAATAAAAAGGGGTTCCCTATACCGTTAATCACACAGGTATAGAGAACCTTCTTTTTATAGCTTTGTCTATTTGGATGTTTTGCTATTGTTAGTCAAAGGCTGCAAGGGTACGGTCGTCTCGGCTTTCGGGTCGTCTGTTGTATAGTAGAACATATAAATAGAAGCTTCCTTTTCCTTGAAGTTTTTGTAGACATCCACTGCTTTGTTATTGCCATCTCCGGCAAAGTTGGCTGTGATCGGCTTGCCAATCATTCGTTCCTTCCCAAGACCAATATGTGTCTGGTTGATCCCTCCAAAGTGAGCATCCTCGCTTTCGGTTTCCACAAATAAGTCCGATCCTTGCTTGTAGTAGGTCCACTTTACAGGATAGCCCCCGATTTGCGTCATTAGTGTCTGCTTTTGCTCTGAAATATCAGTTAAATGCTGAGGTGTTTTGTCATCCGAATGGGTCGTGACCTTGTATTTGCCGGTAAAAGTAATGGGAGTATCCCGGGTAATCACAGTGTTGGCCGGCCGTTCAAAACGGATCGTATTCAGATCGTGGTCCTGATCAGGTGAAGACCAGCGATTACCCTCTAATATTGTGCCGTTCACAGAAAGAAAATACTTTTGATAAGGTAACATGGCGAATTTTTTCTCGCTTCTGATCGTGACACGGATTTGTGTCGGTGTAACAATCATTTGTTCCAGCATAAAATTCGGGTTGCCATTCTCTAAAGGAGTATTCAGCACACTTTTAATCGTCCCGCTCTCCATTTTCTTCTTGCTTAGCTGCAGGTCAAAGTTTAGGGGCTCATGCATACTTTTCTCCGTTTGTGCATATTGCAGCTTGAAACTGGTCTGCCCTTTTGGTATATCGCCTTTAGTAAAATACTGCTGGGCTGTGTATTCTCCGTTCTCACCGGGTGTACCAAATGTCCCTCCAGATTGAGGCTTCACAGGCTTCCCATCTTTGTAGGCGATAATTTGCGGATTATCCCATTCCTTTGGTATAGACGAATCAAAAGTAATCGCTGATGACAACATCAGTTTATCTTTTCCTTGCTCGAACACCTGTATCTTCATATCTTGTAAGCCGTTACGATCCAGCTTGAAAGTTTGTTTTTGAGGTGATGTGATATCGAGAGGCAAATCCAGTTCTTGAACGCTGGTGAGCTCCATATGCTCTACGGTCAGCCGCACGTTCTCTGTTTCTTGCTGCGGTGTCCAATCACTTTCAAAGTAGCCGTTATAGCGTTGGTTTTTCTCATCCCATTGCTGGAAGCTATACTCTCCTGCGCTGCTTTTTCCCGCAGCATTTTTAAGTGATACACCTTTGACATTCCAAAACTCGTTGTCTGCGCGTTTTCCGACCTCCAGACTGTACAGAATCACAGTACGGTTCTCATCGACAATAGCAGTATGCAACGTCAGCTTTATTCCGTCTTTGGTGACAGACTGTTCCAACGGTTGCCCCAGGTTTTGAGCTAACGCCGTCTCAATTCCACTTCTTCCGTACAGCAGATTGCCCCAGTTATAATGGATGGCGGCATAGACGGGAACGGCAACGAGAAGTGCACTTAGCGAGGCGGCGATAGCTACTTTTCGCCAATTTCTATGCCGGTGTGGAGTAAATGAATCGGAAACTTCGGTTAGCGTTGGAACTGTATGTCCTGCCTGTTCCATCCGATTCCACATCTCATCAAAGTTAGGATAAGCCAATGCCGAATCTTCATTTAACTTACGCTTCAATGCCTTTTCTACGTTGTTCATAGTTCTCTCCTTCCATCGTGGGAATCTGTGCGCCAGCCTCCCGCAGTATTTGCTCCATTAACTTTAGCCCTTTGTGTGTCCTGGACTTGACGGTTCCCAGCGGGATTTCCAGTAACTTGGATGTTTCCGCCAGTGTGAAATCGTGCATATAGCGAAGTGTCAGCACAGCGCGGATTTTGGCCGGAAGGCGGTTCATATAAACCGCCCATTCCTCCGCCGACTCGCGATCCTCCACCTGCCTGTCCACAGGCTTATTTTCTGTCCTAGTAAAAAGATGAGGATTGGCCGATACTTTCAAATGCAGGCTTTTTTGGCGTTTAAGATGGTTCAGACAATGATTGACCGTGATTTTCATAATCCAGGCTTTCAGTTGCTCGATGTGCTCACGATTGCTACGAAACAGGATGATAAACACTTCCTGCGTTAAATCCTCTGCATCCGAGGTGTTATGGACCATGTAGTAGCAGGTTCGGTATACATCCCGTTGATACAGATCAAACAGTTCCCGATTACTCTCCAAGGATGGCTCTCCTTTCTCGTACAGTTTACCTATATAACAACTGGAGTCTCCAAAAGGTTCATTCGGATGTGAAAAAGAGATGGCTCGCATCTGAGTGTATTTCACTTTCTCTCCAATGTATCACACGTAAAAAAGAAGCGTATCACACAAAAAAAGAAGCCTGTAAATCTCATAACTACAGATTTATAGGCTTCTTATAGGTTTTATTGCTAGATCGTTAGACCCTACGGAATGAACACTTCTTTTTGCAAAAAAACGACAACGGGTAGCTTGCGGACAACCTTCCGCTCAATCAGCCAGCCGTACAATCGTTCTACCCTGCGAACGGGCGGCGAGGATGTCTTCGAGCGCGCTTGGCAGATCAGCCAAGCCGATTTCGCGCTCAACGAGCCGCTCCGGCTGTTCCGGCTTCCAGTCACCGCCAAGGTGCTTCCAAATCGCTGCGCGGGTGTCATAGGGGCAGAAGACAGAGTCTATGCCCAGCAGATTTACGCCGCGCAAAATAAACGGCAGCACTGTCGTAGGCAGCTTGGTGCCTGCCGTCAGGCCGCTCACGGCAACCGAGCCATTGTAGGCGATCTGGCTGAGCAGCGAAGCGAGCGGCTTTCCGCCTACAGGGTCAACAGCCGCTTGCCACAGCTGCTTGCCTAGCGGACGGATGCTCTCGGCACCGTCGTAAACCTCCTCACGCGAAATAACCTCGGCTGCCCCAAGCGCCTTGAGGTAATCATGCGATTCGGCCTTGCCGCTACTGGCCACGACATGATAGCCCCGCTTGTGCAGCAAAGCAATGGCTGCACCGCCTACACCACCCGTCGCACCGGTGACGAGTACTTTGCCCTTATCCGGCGCAACGCCGTTTTGCTCCAGCCGATATAACGACAGGGCTGCGGTGAATCCGGCTGTCCCGAAAATCATCGCCTCTCTCAGCGTGAGTCCGTCTGGAAGCGGAACTACCCAGTCCGCAGGCACCCGAGCATATTGACTGAATCCTCCGAATTGAGACACACCCAGCCCGTAGCCGGTAACGAGCACCGCTTGTCCCTCGCTAAAGCGGCTATTCTCGGATGAAACGACGGTTCCCGAGCAATCTATGCCGGGTACGAATGGATAGGCTTTGACAATATTGCCATCCTTGCGGGCGGCAAGCCCGTCTTTATAATTGATGCTGGAATAAGCGACACGAATCAATACCTCTCCAGCAGGCAAATTGCCAGCTTCCAGAGAGCGTACCTCTGCTTGAACTTCACCGTCCTGTGTCTGATCGACGACAAGGGCTTGAAATGACTGAGTCATCTATAAAAGCCTCCTTTATTACCGTTTAAGCCTATGAATGGCCTATATGTTCCATTTCTAATTTACAAATTATGCTTAGAAAGCATACAACAATCTGCACAGCCTGTCAGCAGCAATGCTCACAAGCTCGTATCCTATTATACCTTAAGCTCATCAAGACATCGAGCGGACCGATTATGGCTATATTCTTGCAACAGCTTGTTTCAATAAAGTTCGATAATCAAATATAAAGAAGGTGATAAATGAATTCTTACGTATTTTTCAAATCATTTTACGTAAACGGGATGTATTTTCAGAATGACTGTGCTAACATACCCTTTGATCATTAAATATTCTATGAAGAAAGGTGAATGAATGACAACTAGAGCACTAAAAAAGGGTTCGGTATTGTCCGAAGCCAAGGAACTGAATTTGTTCCGTTTGACATGGCCTATTTTCCTTGAATTGTTCCTGTTTATGTTAATGGGAAGCGTCGATACATTCATGCTCAGCTCTGTATCGGATAATGCAGTGTCGGGTGTGGGCGCATCCAATCAAATTATTTCAATTGCCATCCTTGTACTGGAGGTTATCGGCAACGGCGCTGCTATCGTCGTAGCTCAATATATCGGTTCTAAGAAACTAGTCGAAGCGGCCCAGGTGACGGGTACGGCCATTACTTTGAATTTAATGGTAGGTCTTTTGCTTAGCGTAACTTTTCTTGTGTTCGGTACTCATATGTTGCAATGGCTGAATGTCCAGGGGGATATTCTGACTTACGCAGAATCCTATATGAGTATCGTCGGGGGGGCCATTTTCCTTCAGGCATTGATTAACTCGCTGGCGGCGACTATTCGTACGCACGGCTTTACCAAAGAAACGATGTATGTATCGGTTTTTATGAACGTGATCCACGTGGTCGGCAACTATGTTTTGATTTTGGGGCATTGGGGCATGCCTGCACTTGGTGTAGAAGGTGCTGCTATTTCTACAGTCGGTAGCCGCTTTATTTGTCTCTTAATTTTCTTCTGGCTGATGTACCGGGTCACTGAGGTGCGTGTCGAGTGGAAATATTACGTTCACTTGTCCAAAAAGTTCATCTCTAAAATATTGCGCATCGGTGTACCATCCGCACTGGAGTCTATTATGTATCAGTCATGTCAGCTCATATTTACATTGTACGTGACTTATCTGGGTGCAGAAGCGATGGCAACACGCCAGTATGCGAATAATATTTCGAGCTATATCTACTTGTTCAGTATGGCCGTCGGTATGGGAACGGCTATCGTAGTGGGAAGGCTCGTGGGGGCCAGAGAGAAGGATACGGCTTATAAACGTGTATTGAACAGTGTGAAATGGGCGCTACTCGTGACTGTGATTATTGATGCGGTGGTTATCTTTTTCCGTGTTCCCTTGCTTGGTTTGTTTACGGAGAACCCTGAAATTATTCGTTTGGGTGCGCAGGTTATTTTACTTAGCATTCTGCTGGAAACTGGACGGACGACGAATATCGTCATCATTAACTCATTGCGTGCTGCTGGAGATGCCAAGTTCCCGGTCTATATGGGGTTGATCTCCATGGTCTGCATGAGCTTGCCGCTCGGCTATCTGCTGGTGTTCAAGCTGGATATGGGACTCGCTGGCGTGTGGCTGGCGATTGCTGCTGATGAGTGGACTCGTGCTGTCATCATGTATGCCCGCTGGAGAAGCCGGTTATGGGAAAAGCATTCACTGGTCGAGCACGATACACCAGATCAGTCTGCAACGCCTGTTCCGGCACACTAATCCAAACAGTAATTTAGCGTTGCGTTAGCTAGAACCTGGCCTTTCGATAGAGTTATATACGTGGAGGCAGTTCAAGAGAACATCTTGAGCTGCCTCTTTTTGCTGCATAGAGAAGAAATAGTAGAAAGCCAAAAATGATATAGAGAAAACGGAATAGGCGGAAATGTTGCTGTACAAGTAAGCTCAAAACATATCATAATGGCATTCATAAATAGAAGTGTGGTAAATTTACTAAAAAAAAGATATACTTTTGTTGCACTAACGCAGTACATGAAAGACAAGGAGTGTACCGATGAAGAAGCCGACGATTGAAGATGTTGCCCAGAGGGCGGGAGTGTCTAAAAGCACGGTCTCGCAATTTCTGAACAAACGATATAAATATATGAGCGACCAGACCAAAGACCGGATTGCGGAGGTTATTCAGGAGTTGAACTATCAGCCTAACGGGCTGGCCCGCAGCTTGAAGCAAAACCGGACATTTATGGTGGGAGTTATTGTAGCCAACATTGACTATACGCTGTCGATCCAATCTATCCGTGCGATTGAGGAGGAATTGCAGCGCTTTGGCATTCAGGTGATCATTTGCAACGCCGATGAAAATCCCGATAAGGAAAGCCAGTATATTGAGATGCTCAAGGCCCGTCAAGTGGACGGCTTGATCATCTTCCCGACAGGCAAGCATGCAGACATTTACAACCAGCTCATTCGTGAGAAATATCCATTGGTGTTTTTGGACCGTTTGGTGGACGGTGTCAATACGCGCAGTCTGCTGCTGGATAACGAAATGGCAGTTAAGCTGGCGATTCAGGAGCTTGTGGCTCACAAGCATGAGCGAATTGCGCTGATTACCTTGCCCCTTGGCCTGAATCGGATTACTCCCCGAGTGGAACGGCTCAGCGGATACAAGAAGGCGCTGGAGGAGCATGGTTTGCCAGCTCGTGATGAATATATGCACAGTGTGCCGAGAGAAGAAATCCAGCAGACGCTGAAAGAGCTGTTCCAACTGCCAGAGCCGCCGACTGCGCTGTTGGCCGGAAATGATATCGTGTTGGCTGAGGTGTTGAAGTATGTGAATGCCCGCCGCATACGTATTCCGGCAGAGCTGTCCGTTATCGGGATTGACGACGCGGAGTTTGCCCATATTTATAATCCGCCGATTACGACCATTACACAACCGATTGCGGATATGGGGAGGCAGGCGGCAAAAACGCTGCTGTCCAGCATTGAAGAAGGCGGCGAGTCAGTGCCGATTATTTACCGATTTGTGCCGGATATCCATCGCGGAGAATCCATCAAAACGCTGTAGACGAGCATTCTGACATCTATTATAAAAAAAGCCCGTATTCCATTGTGCGATCTGAGTATGCGTATGCTGCTCAGGTACACAAAAGCGAACACGGGCTATTGGAAGTTAAGGCTGACTTTGAATTCGGCCTTGTTGAGTTTGCGTTAATAGCGGTAAAGGTTATGCGGGGAATAAACCCGGACTAATTCGTGCTGGCGCTGAGCAAAAAGGATTCCAGTTCGGCTCGTGTCGGATAGCCGTCCATATCTCCGGCTGACATGACAGCCAGCGCACCAAGTGCATTCCCGCGCTTGACCGCTTCAGCCAGGGGTAAGCCTTCCAGCAGCGCACTAATCACACCTGCGGCAAAGCCGTCACCTGCGCCGACGGTATCTACGACATGATCAACCCGGAAACGTTTGACATATCCCTCCGCATCTGCGGATTTGTAATAGGCGCCTTCGGTTCCCAGCTTGATGATCACCAGCGAGGTGCCGCGATCGAGGTAGAACGAAGCGATATCTTCAGGCGAAGTATAGCCTGTTAATATTTCACCTTCATGGATGCCTGGCAGCAGCCAGTCACAACCCTCGGACGCTTCGTTAATTGCCTTCACCATCGTTTGCGTGTCAGCCCATAATTTAGCTCTGAGGTTAGGATCAAAGGATACGGTTTTGCCTGCCTTTTTCATAAACTGCTTTGCATGGCGGGCGAAGTCGCGGCATTCAGGGGAAAGTGCGACAGAAATACCTGTAAAGTGCAAGTGGCGAGCCTCGGCAAAGTAAGCTTCGTTAAAATCAGCGATGCTCAGTGTGGAAGCGGCGGAATGCTTGCGAAAATATTCGACCTCAGGATCGCCGCTGGTAACTTTAGACTTAATCAGCATCCCGGTAGAGCGGTCTTTGGTAAACATGACATTTTGAGTGTCGATCTTCTCCTGACGTAGTGCATCGGCAATGAACCTGCCGAATGTATCCTCCCCGAGTTTGGTCACGAGTCCTGCTCTTAGTCCCAAACGCGACAAACCAGCCGAAACATTCGTCTCCGCTCCAGCCAGCGCTTTGGTAAATGAACGCACCTCATCCAGAGAGCCTGCTTCATTGGCGTAAAACATGGCCATAGGTTCTCCAAAGGTAACGGCATCCAATGTTGCGGTCATTTGAATTCCTCCTTATGTTTAGTAAACTAAATCTGTAAGCGTATGCACCGCCTGAATAAAATGAAATTATCACATAAATCGGTTTTTCACAATGAGCAAGTTGATATATTTGCTAAAAACTTTTTGGATAAAATAGATAAAAAAATATGTCCTTGTTTATCAAAAGGTAAAAAACATGTAAAAATCCGCGAGTATTAAGGCTTTTTCTAGGAATGATGAAGTTTTGGGTTGACACCCCCTTAGATAATTATTACAATTCTAGCTAAGAAGTAGAGTTAGAAATCGCTTTTATAATGATTCCGTTGATAAAAAAATTTATCTAAACAGGAGGAATGTTTTTATGGAAATGCGTTATTCAACTCATCCCGAACATGCCAAGCATTTTACAACTGAAGAGTTGCGTCAGCACTATCTGATCCAGGAGCTTTTTGTACCTGAGGAAGTAAAGCTGGTCTATACGCATGAAGATCGTGTTATTATCGGGGGCATTCACCCCGTGAATAAATCTGTTGCACTGGAAGGCAGCGATCAAATCAAAGCGGAAACTTTCTTGGAGCGTCGTGAACTGGGTGTTTTTAATGTCGGCGGCAACGGTACGGTCAAGGTGGATGGTGAAACTTACGAGCTAGCCACAAAAGACTGCCTCTACGTAGGTAAAGGTGCCAAGGAGTTGATCTTTGAAAGCGATTCCAGTGGAAAGCCGGCGAAATTTTATATCGTCTCAGCCTTGGCCCATACCACGTATCCGACGACAAAGCAGTCTGTTGCTGATGTGCCGTCTGAAAGTCTGGGTTCGCAAGAAACAGCCAATAACCGTACGTTACGCCGCTTTATCCATGACGAAGGCATTCAAAGCTGCCAATTGGTTATGGGTATGACCACGCTAGAGAACGGCAGTGTGTGGAACTCCATGCCGACCCATGTTCATGACCGTCGCATGGAAGTGTATTTCTACTTTGAGATGGATGAAAACGCGAGAATGTTCCACCTAATGGGTGAGCCGAACGAAACGCGCCATCTGGTCATGAAAAATGATGAAGCCGTTATTTCTCCGCCTTGGTCTATCCATTGCGGTGCGGCTACAGGCAGCTATACCTTCATTTGGGGCATGGCCGGTGAAAATAAAACATATAAAGACATGGATCAGGTAGCCATGAGCGAGCTGCGTTAATCCGGTTTTTGCATTGGAGCGTAGACCTGCAAGCGGCTGAGGAACCATGGCCATCCCATTCGTGGAAAGGATCAGGAACATGACGAAAAAGAAAGTTTTGGAACATATCACTTCGGTTGGTGTTGTTGCAGTCATTCGGGGAAACACGGCAGAGGAAGCGTATCAAATGTCCAAAGCCTGTATTGAAGGCGGCTTGGATAATATTGAGCTTACGTTCACGACACCGGATGCGGATCAGGTCATTCGAAGATTGAAAGACGAATTTAAGGACCGGGCAGTTATTGGTGCAGGAACTGTACTGGAGTCACTGACAGCGAGAATTGCTATTCTGGCCGGAGCAGAGTTTGTCGTGAGTCCTGCTTTTGAAGAGGAAACAGCGAAGCTATGCAATTTGTACGCGATTCCTTATATGCCAGGCTGTATGACGCTGAACGAGATCAAGGAAGCCATGAAATTGGGTAGTGATGTCGTGAAGCTGTTCCCGGGCAATACGATGGGTGCGGACTTTGTTAAGGCTGTTAGAGGGCCAATGCCTCACGTACAGATTATGCCAACCGGTGGCGTTGATCTGGACAATATGGAAACCTGGCTGCGTAACGGATGTGTGGCCGTGGGAATTGGAGGCAATTTGACGGCTCCAGCCAAGGAAGGTCGCTACGACTTGATCACAGAAAATGCAGCCCGTTATGTAGCTAAATATAAAGAAGTACGTGCAGCGTTGTAGGCTTCAGAAAATATAGGTTTTATACTAATGTGTGATGGAGGCGTAGGCATGGGTTTGGACCATTTTTCATTGGATTTTTTCAGTCTCAATGGTAAAACAGCGATTGTAACAGGAGGCAACACTGGTTTGGGTCAAGGATACTCCGTAGCTTTGGCCAAAGCAGGCGCAAACCTGTTCATTGTAGCTAACAATGATGATTATGAAGAAACAAGACGTCTGCTGGAGCCGACGGGTGTGAAGTTTGCCTTTCACCAAGCCGACCTAACTGAAAAAGCATCCCTTAAAAAGCTTGTAGAAGAGTGCATCAAGGAATTTGGTAAAATTGATATCCTTGTCAATAATGCGGGTACGATTCGCCGCGCTCCTCTGCTGGAGTATAAAGACGAAGATTGGGACGCTGTTATGGAAATCAACCTGAATGCTGTATACCATTTGAGCCAGGAAGTGGCGAAGATAATGGTAGAGCAAAAAAGCGGGAAGATTATCAATGTCGCTTCTATGCTTGCTTTCCAGGGCGGCAAGTTCGTTCCGCCGTATACAGCAAGCAAGCATGCAGTAGCTGGCTTGACCAAGGCATTCGCAAACGAGCTGGCGGTTCATAACATTCAGATTAACGCGATTGCTCCTGGTTACATTGCTACGGCGAATACCGCTCCAATTCGTGCGGATGAAAACCGCAATCAAGAAATCTTGTCGCGTATTCCTGCGGGTCGTTGGGGCGATCCGTCTGATCTGATGGGGGTTGTTGTTTTCCTCGCCAGTCAGGGTTCGGACTACATGAACGGTCATATCTTGGCGGTGGATGGCGGCTGGCTGGTACGTTAAGCAGCGCTGACCACATATAAGTCATGAACTGAAAGCTGCCTCAAAAGGAATTCGTCCTTTTAGGCAGCTTTTTTGCATGATGAAGCGTTAAGCTGTACATGAAGATTTGGGATGCTATGTCGATTCCGTCCTATGCATATGGCACGAATGCCTTTATAATTTAATGAGATAAAAAATTGCCTAGGCTCCAGCCGTTACACTTGGTTGGAGCCTTTGAGCATAACACAGATAGATTGGAGAATGGAGAGATGAGTTCACAGCAACACCAACGAGCCTTGCTATACAAATCTTTGTGGCATGCCGGTCCTTGGCTGCTAGCCGTAGGGATCATCCTGGTAGGTGCCAATCTGCGCGCCTCGATTACTTCGGTAGGACCTCTTATCGGTTTGATTAAGGATTCTTTGCATATTTCAAATACACTAAGTGGTCTGTTAACGACATTACCACTGCTTGCTTTTGCACTGTTGTCGCCTTTTGTAGCCCAACTGTCGCGCCGCTTCGGGTCGCCGCTTGTTATTTTTGCAGCCTTGCTGCTGTTGACCGCAGGTATTGTGGTGCGCTCGACGTTGGGGGTGACTGCATTATTTGTCGGGACTGCGATGCTGGGACTGGCTATTGCTGTGTGCAATGTTTTGCTGCCCAGCTTGATCAAAGAAGAGTTCCCTCGCAATAGCGGCCTGATGACCGGCGTATATTCCGTATCCATGAATGTGGTCGCTGCAACAGCATCCGGTCTGAGTATACCGTTGGCTCTGAATGGAGGAATGGGCTGGCGTGGTGCTTTAGGGATCTGGGCGATTATTGGCGTCGTAGGTATTTTACTCTGGGTGCCCCAGCTTCTTAAGGTGCGCCGAACAGCTAATCAAGCGGTAGTATCCGCCCGAACGGTGAATGTGTATAAATCGTCTTTGGCATGGAAGGTGACGCTGTTCATGGGGCTGCAATCTGCCCTCTTCTATGTTCCTGCTGCCTGGTTTCCCGAAATGATGAGCGGACAGGGAATGGATTCAGAGACTGCGGGATGGATGCTGTCTGTGCTGCAATTTTCACAAATGCCATTTACTTTTATTGTTCCTATTTGGGCGGCGCGAGTGAAGGATCAGCGGCTATTGGTTCTGATTATGGCAGTGCTCTATTTTATCGGTCTGGGTGGATTTCTGCTCGGGGCTACACAGTGGAGTGTGGTTTGGGTTATTTGTATTGGAATAGCAGGTGGTTTTGCTTTCCCGCTAGTCATGATGTTCTTTAATTTGCGGACCCGGACACCGCAGCAGGCCGCAGAGCTGTCAGGTATGGCGCAATCCTTTGGTTATTTGCTGGCAGCGACAGGACCGACACTATTCGGTTATTTGCATGATGCGACACAGGGCTGGACAATTCCGCTGCTTTTACTCTTGTGCCTGAGTGTGCTGCTTATGTTTATAGGCCTGGGTGCAGCCAAGAAACGATATGTCGGAGGCGAGGTGGATGATCAGGCTGCAATTTGATGCAGATGGCTATAGCGTGGTCTATAATGCAGATCGTGTTATGTTGTTGGCTAAAGAGTTTGCGTTGCTGCGCTTCCTATACGATAACCGGAATCAGGTGTTCACCCGGGAACAACTGCTGGATCGTGTGTGGCCGCTGGAATATCCAGTGGAGCGTACCGTGGATGATCATATCTACAGATTGCGCAAAAAACTTAAGGCATGGACTGGACTTCGTATTCATACGGTTAGAGGGTATGGCTACAGCTTGACCCTGACTGACATACAACCACGGAATCATCCTTCTTTGCACGATCAGGAAGTGCAGGACGCCGTTCATGGACTTTTCCGAAAGTATCACCTGTTGGGGCAGGGCGATTCCATCGTAGCACTAGCCGAACAGCAGGAACAGCTGGGTTTCCAAATGTCGGCCTATTATCAAATGTATATCCGTTTTGTGCAGGCGGATGTGTCTTGGTTCTTAAAGCGAGAGGATTTTGCACCCGCAGACCGTTTGTATTGGATGCTGCTGCTATATACAGGCACAGCAGCGGTTACGGATCACGGGCTAGCCCTTTGTGAACGTGCGCTCACCAGCGGATTGCTGTCCAGTGACCAAGAGCGGGAATTGCGCATCCTCAATATTCTGGAGGCTTATGTGGAACATGGACAACCAGAACGCGCACAGGAAGGCCTGCCATTGACCTTCATGATCATGGAGCGGGATGATCTCGATAAATTTGTGATGCCGGTTGCGCTGATGGAGATGTACATGCATCTGGTTGCAAATCATATGGAAAAGGTTGCTGAACTGTCTGATCGTCTGGAAGGCATGCTGTCGGTGGCTCCGTATTTGCGCGAACTGGGCCGTTATCGCATGCTGCGTGGACTTATGCTGTTGCGTACTGGAGATGTGGACAACGCTGAGCGGCTCATGGATGAGGGACTGGGCACTCTTGATATGGCGAAACAGGAACTGCTAAAAATCAAAGCGGTTAGTCAAATTCGCAGTTTCTTGAAGCTTTGCGGCCCATATCCCATGCTGGAAGAGAAGTATGCGGCTCAATACGATCAGCTTGACCGGGACAATCGTTTGACACTGCATCGTTCGACGCTAAAGCGCTGGCTGGAGCAGATCCTTTCTGTGGCCTGACTTTTTTTAGCTGTCTGATTTTCCTCTGATAAAGACCCGCTAGAATGTTCTTATTGCTAATGAAGCAGAAAATGAGAGCAGGGTGAATAGAAATGAAGGAAGAGAAAGAGTTGCAATCCACGCCTAGTATTTGGCGTAATGGTCGTTTTCGGCGGATGTTTGCGGCCCATACGGCTGCTTCCTTTGGCGATTGGTTTGATGCTATCGCCATTCAGGTGCTGGTTGCTTACCGCTGGGAAGCCGACCCCATGCTGATTGCGCTGATTCCGGTAGTCATGGCCCTGCCGGGTCTGCTGCTCGGTTCTATTGCAGGTACGTTAGCCGACCGGGTACACAAGGCGCGGCTGATGATCATCTGCGATGCAGCTATCGCCTTACTGACGCTGGCGATTCTCGCCGTCCCAGGTCCGGCGTGGCTGTTGCCTTTGCTCGGTTTGCGCGCAGCGGCTGGTGTATTCCAAATGCCGTCACAGCAAGGCTTGACCCGTACAGTAGTCGCCAGTAGCGACCTTTTCCGTGCAACCTCACTGAACGGACTGGTCAATCAGGCCTCCAAAGTCGCGGGGCCCTTGCTGGGCGCCATGACCTTGGCTGTGCTGTCCCCGCAAGCATGCATCATCTTGAATGCACTGCTGCGTCTCTGCTCCGGCCTGCTGCTCTGGCCGCTGCGTGGCATCGGTCCGGCGCTGGCCAGCCC
>NZ_JCAJRU010000063.1:0-21657 GCF_059447605.1 Paenibacillus sp. N119s
TGTTTAATTTGATTCCATTGGTCGTCTCGAATTTCGTATCGTCTTTTCATACGAAAAGTTTACCATTATTGATACTCGAATCATAGTTTTATAGTTTGAAGACACGCTCTAGATTATTGAGAATTTAAAAGACCGATGCAGATATTAACATCTGAATCGGTCTTTTTCTTGCTTATTCGGGGTAGTGTCCAGCATGAATCACCATTCAGTCCAGGTAGGTTCAACATTATTGAAACGCCTTATGTGATAATTGTTACGGTAGGGGCAGAGATGGTAGGCTGGGTTGTGATGGTGGAGGTTGTGCCGCTAAAATCAGATATTTCTATGACAGCGGGGACACCTGGTGTAATATCTACGGAGGCAATGACCAGACTTGCCGTGGTTAAGGTGAATAAGGAGCTCTGCTGAATAACTCCATTAATATAATAATTAGCAGAATCAGTAGCCGTTAATGTTGGCAAAGCAACAACTGGAGTATCGGAGTCATCTACGAAGCTGGCAGCAGGAATAGTTGTTGTTGTTGCTCCGATCATCCCGGCTGTAATTGTTGCAAAAAAACGAGTCACGGCTGGGGTTACAGTCGTGCTTATAGCACCACCCGTTGCTACGGGAGCAGTAGCTACTGCTGTGTACACAGGTTTTATGATTGGCATAGTTCTCATCTCCTTTCTATACTGGTATGAGCCACTAAGTGGCTCTTAATCAATAAATGATTTTTCAACCAATTCGGAAACGGCATATGAACCTTCCTAATTAATAATAGGGTAAATGAAGAAGGCCCTAATTTGCTGCGCCAAAAATGTAAGCGAATACTTGGCATCTGTATGCTACAAATGCCTAAGACTCTAAGGGGAGATGTGCATACAATACATAAGCATGAGAGGAGGGGGATACGGCTGGTATGAGGAGACGTGATGCATCACTAAGGAGGCAGGGAAAGAGGACGATACATTGCAAGATTAACAAATGTAAAAAGTGTAAATCCAGGCATCCATCCAAAGGTAAAATAAAAACAGGGTTGCATGCCCGAAAGCATCCAAAGCTAATTATTATACACCCGCGCTTCAAAAATACTTCTGCCAAGCGGAGGAGGGGATCGGGGCAGACAGAAAAGCAAGGTCTACCGGGTTCAGCAGGAATGCCGGGCGAAGCCGGGGTGACAGGAGCGCCAGGCGTACCGGGAACTGCGGGAGCACCAGGAATACAGGGTCCAGCAGGAATGCAGGGAGCACCCGGAGTGCCCGGTCCAGCTGGAGCTCCAGGTCGTGCAGGCGCACCCGGTTCTTCCGGGGCACAGGGTATACCAGGCCCTCCCGGAGCCCAGGGCATGCCTGGTCCTCCCGGAGCCCAAGGCATACCCGGTCCTTCCGGAGCCCAGGGTGTAACCGGTCCAACGGGAGCCCAAGGTATAACTGGTCCAACCGGTCCGGCACCTGACATCTCCAATATTGAAATTGTCCCTACAGCTGAACGGTATTTTTATTTTACTCCTGACCCGATTGAATCTTCAGTCACGATTATGGCGGATCAATTTTCTGTAGATGGTGTGCAGGGGCCTTCTCAGCGGTTTCATGTCGGAAGCAATAGTTACGCCAATCTGTACATTAATGGCATGTTACAAGAAAGGACATTGTTCAGCTTGACACCTTCATCGCTCATGATTCACCTCGGCGAAGGGGAGACCATTTCTCCCGGTACACCTATTATTGTGGAAATTGTTCAATTTAGTGTGCGCTATAGTGCATGACATCGCTCGTGATCAGTACTTCATGGATTTGTGTTATAGACAGCGCATAGGTCGCCCGTTCGTGGTGAGGCAAACCAGAGGCGGATACAAGCCTCTTGAGACCATGAGTCCTTGCGTCCTCAATTAGTTTACTCCTTTTTATTAACGGTTCAAAACGCCCGCTTTTATTCGGTTACATATATATTTTATAGGAATAAAACGAGGCGATACGCGTATCATTTAACGTATTCATGACCATTCATTTATAAAAACATGATATTTTAGGTTCATTCCAAAGGATTTTTAAATTAAAGCATACAGACAGGATGAATATGCATAAATAAGATTTGCATTTTAGTTAGTAATCACTTACTATTATCCTATGAATAAGAAAACTCATGTAGACAGCAAAAAGAAGGATATTCTGCAGGCAGCGATGTGTTTATTTGCAACCAAAGGAATTGACGGGATTTCGGTCAAAGAAATTGCAGAGGCTGCCGGTGTGACGGATGCCGCCATTTATAAGCATTTTAAGAGTAAAGACGCAATGGCTTTGGAAGTATTCGGACAGTATTGCAATAGCTACACCACCTTAATTGACTTTTATCGTAAGCAGAGTGGGAGCTTTCTCAGTCGTTTCCACCAACTGGTGGATGAAGTGCTGAATATGCATGATGAGGACCAATATGGATTGCTTTTACTGTCACAGCATCATGAGCTGTATGTCGAAGCAAGCCAGAGTCAGAATGTACGTCAGCCGCTGGAGGCGTTGACTGAATTTATCGAACAGGGGATTCAACAAGGTGAACTGCCGAAGCAGGATGCTCAGCTATCCGGCGTGCTCGTGATTGGAGCCATTACACGCTTGTCCGTGTCCAGCCTGGAAGGTGAACTGCCACAGCGGCTAGTTCCATTGGCAGCAGAGATCAAACAACGTTTAACGGCTTTATTAAGTAAAGGTCAGTAGTGGCCTTTTCTTTTGAATATAAAGTTAGTGTTTTCTAACCAAAATTATTATATGGAGTAGGGAGTGGCTTATATGTCTAAAAGAATACTGGTGATTCAGGGGAATCCGATCGCTGACAGTTACGGAGAAGCGCTGGCTCAATCCTATGTAAAAGGAGCGGAAGGTGCGGGGGCTGAGGTTCGTTTGTTGCAGCTGTCCGCATTGGAGTTTAATCCCAATCTATCAGGAGGTTATCGGAATAAGCTGGCGCTAGAGCCTGATTTAATTCAAGCACAGGAATGGATTAAATGGGCAGAACATCTCGTATTTGTCTTTCCGATCTGGTGGGGCAGCTTGCCTGCATTAATGAAGGGATTTATTGACCGTACCTTTATGCCAGGATTTGCGTTTAAATATCAAAAAGGAAAACCCCTGCCTGACAGGCTCTTAAAGGGAAGAACGGCCCGCCTGATCAGCACGATGGATGGTCCGCACTGGTATTACCGACTTTTTCAGGGACAGCCTGGGCACCGGATGATGAAGGATTCCACGTTACATTTATGCGGTGTCAAGCCGGTACGTGCTACGACTATTGACCTCATGAATAAGAGGACAGACCAACAGCGTAACGAGTGGCTGAGCAAGATCGAGCAGCTAGGTCGAAGCATGAGCTAAGTTTTCGCATCACAGTAGCAAACACGCTGATCCATTAACCTATAAGCTTTTGGGAAGCTACAATTTAATTCTGGACTTCGATGTTGGTCTTGTTGATCGAAAGAATGTGGTTCACGCAATTGTCGAGAAACGCCTGGTCGTACGACACCAAAATAAAACAGCACTTGTCGTTCAAATAATCGCTGACCAGCTTCCGAGCATGCAGATTCAGATGGTTGGTCGGCCTGTCAATGAGTAGAAAACGGTTCTTCCTCAAAAACAAGATCGCCAGCAGCAGATTGAGAAGTGTGGTCTGCCCGGACAGGCAACCACTGTCTCTTGTATACTTCAAGTCCAGCACACTTTTCCAAATTCGCCTGTATCCCGTGTATCACTCTTGTAATAGTACAGGGTCATGTACCCTCAGAGATAAGAATGTTTATACACGTGCTCGTAGCAATAATAGGCGTGCTCGTGATACAGTCAGCCGGTTTGGGGACCAGCGTGTTTGTCCTACTTCAAAAGTAACGGCCTGTGACCTACAGTTCCAGTATGAAACATACAGATTCACAGGCCCAGTTCATTTTCATTCATGGTGGTGGCCGTAAGGCCATGGTAGTTTGGGACAGCCCCTTGATTTATAAAGCACGATTGAATTTCTCGACAAAATGTTCAATGACAGGGTGAATTCGTGAGTCGTCCACTAAGGACATCTTTTCCGGTTTAAACAATTGAATTTTTTTTAAATGGTAATAATCATGGAGGACTTGTTGAATGGTTATTTGGTTATAAAGCAAATACTTCACATTCAGGATTTCCCGGAGCAAAATATCGTCTTGAAGTAAAATGAACTTCTCATTAATCGGATTAAAAACCCCCTTGTTCTTCCCATCTTGATAAAATTTAAGGGTCTGCTGTTCCCTTTTATCCAACGCAGTCTTCAAAACATCGTACATATCTGGAAATACCGTTTGTAAATCCTTCAGAAACACATCAGATATTTTACCAACTAACGATACCGATTGTTCAAACAATTGCTGAAACCAAACCCCAAATGATTGATCGTCATCCTCATTGGTACGGTCCTCTAGCTGCTCTATATAGTCAACAAAAATGCGAACGACACCCTCGATGACTTCTTCTTTTGAAGAAAAATTCTTGTACATCGTTGCCCTGCTAACATCCATAAATTTAGCAATATCGTCCATCCTCATTTGTTGAAACCCGTCTTTCATGAGGGACGGAATCAGTTTTTTCAGCAGCTTGTTTTTTACTTTATCTTGCTGATTCTCCATTGACATTTACGCTCCCCCTTTATCTGTTCCTTCTATTATACACGTTTCCAATAGGTTATAAACGAATTATACATTATAGACAATTTATATGTATTTTGTTTACTTAGTTTTTGTTGTGTGCTATCATTCTTTTTAGCAGAGTGCGAAGGGGGCGTCAAAGAATGGGCCAGTAGATCGGGTTGCTATACTGCACTTACGGTAGCAATTCTGTTTTTATATGAGGTTTTGTGGGAAAGGATATTGTTTCACTTCACCTCTATGCTGTATATGCCGATTCTGGGTTCGAGAATAGTACATTCTAAATGAATTCAAAGGAGTTTTTTAAATGAGAACAATTAATCGAATTTATATTAACGGGGAATTTGTAAAGCCTTATGGCACAGAGGTACAAGAACTTATTAATCCTTCAACTAGAGAAATCATCGGACGTGTTACTTTAGGGAACGAAGAGGATGCCAAACGAGCAATCGCGGCAGCAATGAAAGCATTCAAGACTTTCTCACGAACTTCAGTGGAGGAGCGCAGTCAAATGCTGCAAAGACTGCATGACGCGGTGATGACAAAATTAGAAGTAATGATGGAGGCTAACATCAATGAATATGGTGCTCCGAAGCCCGCTGCCATTGGCCGAGTCAAACTGGCAGCTACAAATTTTTTGGACACGAAAGAAGCACTTGAGGAATTCAATTTCGTTAAGTATATCGGGAAAGCGAAAGTAGTAGCAGAGCCAATTGGAGTTATTGGAATTATTACCCCCTGGAATGCAACCTATTCTCAGATTACTGCAAAGCTAGCTTCTGCCATAGCTGCTGGCTGTCCAGTGGTAATCAAGCCAAGTGAACTTAGCGCGATTCAGGCACATCTGATTACTGAATGTTTCCATGAGGCTGATATTCCAGCTGGTGTTATCAATGTAGTTCATGGTCTTGGCCAAACGGTTGGATTCGAACTGACCCGCAATCCGGATATTGCAATGATCACCTTCACTGGTTCCACTCGAACAGGAAAGGAAATTCGGCGAGGTGCTGTAGATTCGATGAAGCGGGTCACGCTGGAACTGGGCGGCAAATCGCCGAACATCATCTTAGATGATGCTGATTTTTCCACGGCAATTCCGACCGCAGTAAGACAGTGTTATAACAATAATGGGCAAGCCTGCGTTGCAGGGACCCGCCTTTTGGTCCCCAAGCAACGGCTGGAAGAAGTGAAACAGGTAGCTAAAGAAACTGTGGAACGCATCAAAGTCGGCAATCCCTGGGAAGAAGGCACTGAACTTGGTCCAATCGTAACAGAGAAGCAATACAATCAGGTTCAGCGATATATTCAGTCTGGTATTGATGAGGGTGCTGAACTGGTCATTGGAGGTGTAGGGCATCCAGAGGGGTTGGAACAAGGATATTTTGTTAAACCAACAGTTTTCGCTCAGGTGACAGAAGACATGACGATCGCCAAGGAAGAAATCTTTGGTCCCGTCTTATCGATTTTAACTTACGAGACGGAAGAGGAAGCCATCGAAATGGCTAACAATACAGAGTATGGCCTCGGTGCCTACGTCAGTTCCTCGGACATTAAAAAAGCCAATGAAGTGGCAGCCCAAATTGCTGCTGGTGTTGTACTCATTAACGGAGCAGGTTTTGAAATGAAGGCACCGTTCGGGGGATTCAAGCAATCGGGTATCGGCAGAGAATACGGATTACATGGACTGGAGGAATGTTTGGAGACGAAAACCATAACAGGCTATGACTCGGCCCAATAATCAAACACAGTGCTGATCCTTTCCTCCTTAACAGCTCGGCATCAGCTCACTTCGCTGATCCTCGAACGGCGAATGTAGCGAAAAGGCTAGATTGACTTCAAAAATAAAAACACCGCAAGGGGGGCAACTAGCTCGTATTGCGGTGTTTGGAATCACTCATGTTTTCCAATCCACGTTATATAAATATGGATGCAACGATTAAAACAAATCCGATCACTAGACCGGCAGGGCCCCAATAGTGCATGGGGATAAAAAACAAACTGTGTTGAGTTCCCATCCGATAGCGTTGCCCTGTTTCCATATCAACTAGCACTTTGTCTGAGTCGGCGTTGAGTGCTTTTCCCAAATGCCAGATAATAACTCCTGACACAATGAACACAAAAGCCATCGGCAGTCTTGAATCTATAGAGTCAAGCCCTAGAGCGGATACTAAACTCCCGACAATAAAAAATAAAATTGCTGGAATAATGACGTTTAAAATACCGAAACCCTTCCAAATAATCACTTGCAAACTTCCTTTCTGACTAGTTTACGTTCATGGTGCGTCCTGCGTCGAAATAATTTTCAAATCCAACATATGTATTTATCGGTTAAAAGAGAGATTTAGTTTACAAAATGCCCCATTCAATGTGGGATTTACAATGTGTAAAACTGGAAGAACAAAAAAACCGTTTCTCCACCTCTTCATAGTCTCAGCATAATCTGACCTGAAGGAGGAAAATCGGCTTTTTGAATAAACAAAGTAAAGTCCTGTGCCTATTCGGCGGCTGCTTTTGCTTGCTCTGCTATGAAATGAACAGGCTTCATAATCCGGCTCAGCATGTCCTGTTTCGGACGATTCCAGGTAGTCCAGTCATCCAGCAGTAGACCGCCTGTGTCGCCGCTATTCGGATTGAGGGACCAATACGTGAAGTACAGGTTGTTGGCACCGATATAGTCAACAAGCGCATTTTGCCATTTCCCCTCAGGGGACGACAAATCAACATTGCGGCCGCCGAATTCACCGACCAGCACTGGGGCAATGTTTTGCTTGCTGATGTAGCCCCAGGTTTGATCCCAGATCGCTGGCAGGTTGGATGGGAAGGTCGAGTCGTTGAACCATGGCTGTGAAGACACACCAGGGCCGTAGTCATGTGGAGAATAGACGACACGGTTCGGTACGTCCAGAACGACAGGATAATTAGCTACACCTGTCAAGTTGCCGCCCCACCAGTATTGGCTGTTGTTGCCTTTGACATTGTGATCCACACCTTCTACGAGAATCAGCCAATTCGGATTCACGGACAGAATGGCATTCCCTGCACGCTGCGCCGCAAGACGCCAGTCTGTGGAGACATCGCCTGTCCCCCAGCTTGCCTGACCGTGTGGCTCGTTGTGTAAATCTGCACCAATAACGGTAGGATTGTTTTTATATCGTTCGGCCAACATCTTCCAGTCACTAATCCAGCGGGACTCAGGGTACTGGGAGGTATACCAGAGCTCCGATTGTCCACCTGAGTCTGGACGATGACGGTCAAGGATAATCTGGATACCGCGTTGTCCAGCTTTTTCGATCAGCTTGTCCATAATTTGAATCGGGGTCAATCCGACCAGATCAGGATTTTTGTAGTAATCAATACTGTCCGCACGGGAACTGGAATCGAATAGCTGATTGCTATAAGGCAGACGGATGAGATTATAGCCTTCCTTCTTCACCTGATCCAGCATGTCGTCCATTGAGCGGCTCCACAGACCATGCAAGGTGTAATTGGGAGTTTCCAGACCGAACCAGTTCAGACCGTTAAATGCAGCTTCTTTTCCGGACTCATCTACAATCTTGTTTCCTTGAGTGTGGTAATATCCTTTCACACTGGCTGCATCTGCTGAAGGGGGACTGTAGCTATACAGCGTAAAGCCCATAACGAGGGAGGCAATGACGAAAAATGTTTTTTTCAACCCTTTTTTCTTCATGATTCTGCTTCCTCCTTGATTCAAATTTAATTGTAATCGATTACATTTTCATTTTATGTTCAAATCTTCCATCAGACAAGTTCATAAAATTCGTATATTTTTAAGATTTTGTTCGAATTCATTAGATTTTTAACAACGGAAGGTTAAGTTTTCCCCTACACATTTCATGATAATCTTTTTTAGAAGAAGACCTGCAAGTATGTTATATTTAACAAACGGCAATCGTGATGAACAGATATATAGTGATTTTTAGAAAAGGATGAGATTATTTTGGAAAACAATGAAACGCAACAGGAATTTACAGAAGTATATGAGCAGCTTAAAGTAGCTGCAAACCGCACCTCCGATTGGAAAACGCGTCTAGCTGCGGTGAATGAACTAGGGGCATGGAAAAACCAGCAGACGATTGACTTGCTGACACACCGTTTGAACAATGATACAGTATATGCTGTGCAGGAAGCCGCTTACCGCACACTTCAGGAATGGGGCGAGAATGTACAGCCGCCTGTGCGCAAAGAGGGTGAGCTTGTTAAGGGGTTGACGAAGATCCTGGTGCGGATTAAAAAAAGTCTGCCAGCCGACCATACCTATAACGATTTTCGCGAGAAGCTGCGTAAGATGAGAGTCGATATTTATGATATCTATGAAGGCAACAAGGGTACTGAATTCGATCAGTGGCTGGAGCAAAAATGGGCTTCGTTATCGACAAGATAATGCCTGAATCCTGCTATTGATGTACTTCTGAGGACTGCTATTGGTCATGCAAATCAAGCCTTAACAAGGATAAGGATATATCTTTGTTAAGGCTTTTTTAATATTCGGAAGAAAAAAATGAGAAACAAACTATACATAAACTTGGAGGAGCATCGGGGGTAGCTCTATCAAGTGTCAGCAGAAAATAAAGTATTAGACTAGATTTCTTTATTTCACGCGTTTTTTCGAATTGTAACACCGCCAGACTCCATAAAATAAGTGTTAGACTGACTTAGAAATTGAAACAGCGACAGCTAAGAACGAGAAAATAAAGTCCTAGACTGTCGCTGTTTCATTGAACTAACGTTCCTACGATAGCTTAATGATCTGTGTGTTTATAGCTTGCCCTGTCTAATCCAGGACCAAATTCGGTAAGATCCAAATAAGGCCATAAAAAGTACAAAATGATACCGGTAATCCAAATACCGAATCGGTTTATCTATTAGTTTACAGGACAAGTTATCTAACGCTATTTTGTGAAATAATGTCCTTGCTCCAGATCTGCGAGAAGTCCATCTTGGACAGGCTTCCGGCCGAGCAACTCCTTCGTCCCATCACTTGATCTTGCTAAGTCAAGTGACGCGACCATGCCTAGAAAACTGAAAATCGCATGTGCCTCTTCACGCGGGATGCTGACTACAGGCACATCCAGGTGACAACCGATGACGCCGGCAATGTCGCTGAACGGGAATGCCTTCGTCGTTCACGCCATCCAGTCGTGAGCCTGCAGGAGCAGTATATAAAGAACTCGGGCTCATCGAATAAATAAAAGGTAAATATTTAAAAAGGACAGGAATACTCGAAAGTATCCTGCTCCTTTTGCTGCAGCATTATGTTTTTAAAATATAATCATTTAACCAATTTTCGTAGAGAATCTTTAAACTGTGCCAATTCAGGCCCTAATGTCCCAAAGAACTCTAAATCTATAGATTCAACAATGGGTACAGCTTTACTGATAATTTCTACACCTTTTTGGACAATTTCAATGGAATTGGCCCTTGAATCTATAGGACTTTGCTTTCTACTTACAAGTCCATTTTTTTCAAGTGTACGGAGCATTTGTGAAACTGTCATTACATCAATTTCAGAAACACTCGATATTTTGGCCTGCGTTATATGTTTTTCAAATTGACTTAAATAATTAAGAGTACTCAACACAACAAACTGAGGATGGGTTATTCCTAAATTGCTTAATGCTGACTTTATTCTGCCATGCCACTTATTATATGTTTTAACAAACAGCAATCCAGTTGATTCATCAGCATTGTTCTTAAACATGGAGTTAAATTCCATTAAGCTTCAACTACTTCTTTAAATTTCCACAATACTTTTGGGAAATCCGAAAAAATTTGAGTCAAAACATTTAATGCAATTTCATTATCCTCATCAGAAGAAATTGAATGTTTTACAAATAGTTGTCCGTCTTCTTCGGTGATATCATGGCAAAAATAAAATGTACCTGCGTCTGGGATAGTATACTTATCGTGATAGACTTCGTTTTCAACTATCTTTGATAAAACAAATTCCATTGCTGGCATGTCCTTCAATTTCATTCGCCCAGTAGTGCCATTTTTTATTTCCCCATCAAATTGAAGCTCTTCTAAGTCTTCCTCCCATAAAGCACGTTTTTCTTTGTCAATATAGTGTTCCCAAATTTTCTCTCTTGGTGCATTAAAAGCAATCTTAATCCCAATTTTCATTATCACAACTCCTTTATAAGTTCACTTATTATATGTATACTTATAATAATGCATCATCCAAGTAATGTCAATAAAAAAGGGTGCAGATAATCACCCAGTTATGTTATGTAACGCTGAATTGGATGCTGACATACAGGAAGCTGCTGAATGAAGATCCACAGCAAGCTGAGGCTATGATGGCGGAATTACGTCTTAGAATTAACATCTAACCGTATAATAGTGAAAAAGCTCTTGGGACGTAAATTCCGTCACAAGGAGCTTTTTGCGGCTCACAAATAATAACCATCGTATAGTTCAAGCCATGGCTGCTCGTTAGCTTAAGGACGCATCGGAAGTCTAATACTTTATTTTCCCAATACATCAAGCGAAATAATTCCAAGGAGAGCTGTCTGTTTGATCAAACTCTGCTAAAAATATGCCAACAAAGGAGAACGATGCGCTAGAATAGAAAAATAGAAAGCGTTATCATTATCTACTTTTCTGCGATGATTCAGGGGGAGACGGCATATGCGTTCAAGGTTTCAACCATTAAACACGTTACGTAATCAAATTTTTATCGGCTTTATATTGGTGATGCTCATTATGATGAGTGTGGCGGGGGCGTTCATTTACCTAAATGTCTCTCACCTGTTAAAAGACAGCGCAGAGCGGCACATTGGTCAGACCGCAGTACAAGCAAGCGGCAGGCTGGATGCTTTAATCGGTCAGATGGACAGCCTGACCGAACAGGTGGCGAATCACCCGTCTGTTCAGCATATTTTGCTGGAGGAACGAAATGGGAGTCAGGTGACTTTCGAACAGCGCCAATCGCTACTGCAAGTGATGCATAGCTATCAGGCTTACATGCCGAGTGTTGGTTCATTGGAGCTGTACACCGCCGAAGGGAAGATGTTGTTTCCAATTCGAGAGGGCAGTCTGGAGGATCGGATCGGACAGGCGGACATCCGGGAGGCAAATCAAATGAAAGGCAGGCTGGTCTGGATCGGCATAGATCCTGAGGACCCTCGGTCACTGCTGGCGATTCGGCAGGTGAGCCTGGTGGATCGCTGGTTTTCACGCGGCGGATATCTGATTACCCGCATGGAACGAAGTTATTTTGGGCTGAATGGTTCTCCAGCAACTAATGAAGAAGCGAATGAAACCATGCTGCTTATAGATCGCCGAGGGCAGCTGCTGTCGGGTGAGCCTATGGATCGAACCAATTTATTAGATATTCTGCACAGCAAGACACAGACGGTTCATATTGGGGAACGGGAATATGTCAAGGCGGTTCAGCAGTCAGAGCGGACAGGCTGGTCGCTGCTGATCCTGATTCCGGTTAGCGTCGTCACAGACGGAATTACAGTTTTACGGACGACACTTATTATTTCCGCGTCTCTAGGGGCCGTATTATTCCTGTTCATGTCCTTTATGCTGTCCACGTTGATCACAAGACCGATAGGTCAGTTGATTCAGGCGATGCGCCGTTCACGGGAAGGGGCGTTAGTCTTGAATCCAGAACCTGCAGCAGCAGTTGAATTACGGGAATTAAACGCAGAGTACAACACGATGATTGTTGATATCAATGATCTGATCCGCGTCATTTGTGAAAAGGAGGCTTTGCAAAGCCAAACCGAGCTTAAAGCACTGCAGGCGCAGATTAATCCGCATTTTCTTTTTAATACACTGGATGCTTTTAACTGGTCGCTACAGGAGAAGGGGGAAGAGGAGCTTGCCGGGCTGATGGTGTCCATGTCGCGGCTGTTTCGTTATGTGATCGATCCGGCTCATCATGACGCTTGGGTGACACTAGGGGAAGAAATGGCACAAGTCCGTCGTTATCTGGAACTGATGGAGATGCGTCTGGGTGAACGCCTGAGCTGGCAAATTCATATGCCGTCAGAGGCGGCGAGAATTCCGCTTCCAAAACTGTTGATCCAGCCGATTCTTGAAAATGCAATCTTACATGGCGTCGAAAATCGTATCGGCAACGGCCGGGTTGAGATTCGAGTCACTCCTTCGGAGAGATTGGGTTGGATCAAAATTGAGGTTATAGATAACGGACCAGGAATGACACAGGAGGAACTCGCAGCTGTGCGTTCAGCGTTGATGGAGGGGGCTGCCTGCCAGAGCAAGGGAACCGGTATGGGGCTGGTTAATGTGCAGCGTCGGCTTGCTCTCTACTATGACAGCGCAGCTTATCGAACAGACGGCGTGCTGATCCATAGTGCTGTGCAGGAAGGAACAGTGGTTACTTTTGAAATTCCTGATGAATACGGAGGGCGATAGGCATGAGCATTTCATCCAAGACCATCGTCATTGTAGATGATGAACAAAGAACACGTCAGGGGATACATCAAACACTGGAGCAGTGGGCCGCCGGGAAATACCGGATTATGACATCAGGTAATGGCCTGGAGGCATCACATATGCTGCAAGCAGAGAAGGTGCATCTGCTGATTACAGATGTCCGGTTGCCGGAATTCAGCGGGCTGGATTTAATCCGTTCTCTGGAACGGGATTCACATCGACCAGCGATCATTGTGATCTCGGGATATGCGGAGTTTGATTATGTCCAGCAGGCGCTTCGTCTCGGAGCCGTTAATTATTTGCTCAAGCCGATTGATAAGCAGGAGCTGCTGAATGCGGTGAATGAAGCGCTGCAGCTGGAAGAGGAACGGCAGCGGTACAAGAAGCTGGACAAGCTGGCTGACCCTGTTCTGCTGGAGCTTGACCTCCAAACAGCTACGCTTAGTGATCCGGTACGGCAAGCCTTTGCCTATATGGCGGAGCATCTTCACGAGCCCATTACGATGGCGCAGACTGCGGCGCATTCACACCTGAATGCGAGCTATTTTAGTGTTTTGTTTAAGGAGCAAAGTGGTTTGTCCTTTAGCGAATATCTGCACCGGCTGCGGATTCAACGGGCTAAAGAGCTGCTACTGCATACTCAGCTAACAATTGCCCAAATCGGCGAGCGCTCAGGCTACCGGACAGATAAATATTTTACTAAAGTATTCAAAGCGACCGAGGGAGTCAGTCCCAGCCGGTATAGACAGCAGATGCGTACAGGACCGGAAAATATCGATTGACAGTAGAGGCTGCTCACAATCCAATAAAAGTGGAATTATACCCAATGAGCGTACCCTGTTGGAAGCAGAAATAGAGTGCTAAACTTACAAATGATAACGGTTACAAAAAATATAAATTACAACAAACGGAGGTCTAACGATGTCCAATAAGTCTTTTTTGCGTAAGCGCTCTCACCGAAAATGGGTTGCTGGGTTGACCCTGCTGCTGTCATTCATGCTAGTGCTGTCCGGTTGTGGTGGTAAGGATGGTCAAGATGGTTCCAGCGGAGCAGGAGGAAAGGTTACACTCAAAATGATGCACCTGTGGCCAGAGGGAAGCTCGGCACAGCAGAGCAAGCTTGTGACTCAGATTATAGATCAATACGAAAAGGATCATCCGAATGTCGTCATTCAGCAGGAAGTGCTGGAAAATGAACAATATAAAAACAAACTCAAAGTGCTGTCAGCTTCCAATGAATTACCGGATATCGGCATCACCTGGGCAGCGGGCTTTATGGAGCCTTACGTTAAAGGTGGATTATTTACGCCGATGGATGACCTGTTGCAAGGTTCCAAGCTGAAGGACAAATTCGTACCAGGAACGACCGAAGCGTATGCGCTGAACGGCAAAACATATGCGCTTCCAATCGAATTGAACATAACACCCATTTATTACAACAAAGCCATATTCCAAAAATACAACTTGAAGGTACCTACGACATTCGACGAATTTAAACAGGTGGTGAAGACACTTGTAGATCACGGAGTTGCACCGATTGCATTGGGCAATAAAGACCGCTGGACGGGTTCGCTTTGGTACATGTATCTGGCAGACCGTATAGCAGGCAGCGAAACGCTGAAAAAAGCAATTGACGGCTCAGGCTCGTTCGATGACCCTGGTTTAATCCAGGCGGCCTCCGAAATCCAGACCCTGGTGGATATGAATGCCTTTAACAAAGGATTCAACGGCTTGTCCAATGATGAAGGAAAATCCGAGTTTATGAACGACAAAGCGGCGATGTATTTGATGGCTACTTGGGAGCTGCCGAATTTTACGACTAATCCCGAAATCCCGCAAGCGTTTAAAGATCAAGTCGGCTTCTTTAAATTCCCGATGGTTGCAGGCGGCAAGGGCAACGAGAACAGTTGGGTAGGAGGCCCGGGAGTCGGCTTGTTCGTTTCGGAAAATTCTAAAGTGAAAGAAGAAGCCAAAGCATTCGTTGAATACTTCGTAGAAAAATGGGGAGAGCAATCGGTCACACAGGCGGGCGTTATTCCGGCAACGAAGGTGGACACTTCCAAAGAAAAATTGCCCAAGCTTTATGTCGATCTGTTGAATGGGCTGAACCAAGCCAGCAACATTACATTGTTCGCCGATGTACAGATGAAGCCGAATGCAGCGCAGGTGCATTTGAACATGATTCAGGCATTGTTTGGTAAAGCGGTGACACCGCAGCAATTTGCCGACCAGCATAAGGCTGCCATCGAGAAAGGAAATTGAAATTGACCACCTAAGGAGGTCTGACCGTGGATAAGGTCATGTCTAATAAGCTCGTCATCGCTCTCTATGTGTTGCCTTCCCTGCTGCTGTTATTTGCCGTGATTTATGTGCCCATCGTACTGACCGGCTATTACGGTCTGAATCAGTGGAATGGAATCGGCGCTATGACTTTCGTAGGGCTGGATAACTACCAACATTTGTTCACAGACAAAGCGTTCTGGCAAAGTGCCTGGCATTCGCTGCTATTAGCCTTGTTTTCAGGCATTAGCTTGATCGGTTATCTGGTCGTTGCAATGATTTTGTCAGGAAAAATCAAGGGAGCGAACCTGCTGCGGAAAATTTATTTGATTCCCATGCTGCTGTCCTCTGTAGCAATCGCTCAATTGTGGCTCAAAATGTATCATCCGACCAACGGCGTGCTGAATTCTTTGCTGGCGTCAGTCGGAGTTCACAACCCGCCCGAGTGGTTAGCTAATCCGTCGCTGGTGCTGCTCGCCTTATTCATCCCGATTATTTGGCAATATGCGGGCTTTTATATCCTGATCTATTATGCTGGGCTGAAAAACATTCCCGAAACGCTGATGGAGGCTGCCCGCATCGACGGAGCCAGTGCCTGGCAGATTGCGACGCGTATCAAATTGCCTCTGCTGCGCGAGGTGATTAACGTGACGATCATATTGTCGATTGTTGGCTCGCTCAAATATTTTGACCTGATCTACGTCATGACGGACGGTGGGCCGAACGGCGCCAGTGAAGTGATGGCTTCGTACATGTACCACCAGGCGTTCCGCAGCTTTGATTTCGGATATGGCAGCGCTACAGCCTTTGCTCTGCTGCTCATCTGCCTGATTGCTACGTGGGTGATTCGTAAGGTGACCGCTACTAGTGATACCATCCAGTATTCATAGAACACTCATGCCATTAGATCAGGGGTAACAGAGGACAGAAAGAGGGAGGAACGGATATGAAAACCCAGGCAGCCGCCAACTATCCGCTTGGAGTCGCTACCCGCGGCAAAATGTTAACTCGGGTCGGTTATGCCGCGTTGTATATCATTTTAATCATCTTGGCGGTGACACAGCTTTTGCCACTAGTGTGGCTGATGCTATTCTCGCTTAAAAATAATCAGGAAGTGTTTAACCTTCCACCGTTTGCACTCCCGTCCCAGCCGCATTGGGAAAACTATATGAACGTGTGGACCAGCGGCAATATCGGACGGTATTTCTTCAATAGTGTGTGGATCACAGTCATATCTGTGGTGCTAACGGTGCTGCTGGCCAGCTTTGTTACGTTTGCCATTACACGTATGCGGTGGAAAGGGAGTCAGCTGGTCCTCGGGCTTTTTATGGTCGGACTCATGATTCCGGTCCATTCGACCTTGATCCCGCTATTCAGTATGTTTCTCAAACTGCATCTAACAGACACTTCGGTATCCATCATCCTGTCGTATGTCGCTTTTAATCTACCGACAACAATGATGATCTTGCTGGGCTTCTATTACGCCCTGCCCCGTGAAGTGGAAGAGGCGGCCGTTATGGATGGTTGCTCCGTCAACCGGATGTTCTTCCGCATTGTACTGCCTATGACCACCCCCGTCATGGCAACGACGTCTATTATTAACATGATCTACAACTGGAATGAGTTTATTTTCGTCAATACGTTTATTAGCTCGGACGAAAACAAAACACTGACCGTCGGCGTTCAGAACTTTATCGGACAATATACGACCGACTGGGGCGCAATCGGAGCCACGTTGATGATCAGCATTTTGCCCATTTTGCTCGTGTTCCTCATCATGAGTGACCGGATTGTGGAAGGGATCGCAGCTGGGTCGGTTAAGGGGTAAAGGAAATTCGCCTGATTAGAAGAGCACCCCCTAGTGTAGACATTGGAACGAACCTCTTGGTTTGTCCGATGAATGCTAGAGGGTGCATTTTTGTTGAGTTTAGTTGAGTTGAAGGAAAATGAAGTAGAAAACCCATAATGTTAAGCCTTTTCAGAAAAATTATCCGAATTTATCGACAAACTATTGACATGGCTTATTTGAATCTTTCTAAACTATGATATGGATTCGAAATATTTCCACCAACTTCATCAATTGTTTCTATAATTTCTTTTAAAATTAATTCGTATATATCCTTATCTTGATTTATTGAATCTTTAATTTTTTGAAAGCAATTTTTTAGTCCGAGGTTTACAACAATTGAAAGAATGATATCTACATCATCATAAGAGTCAGTATTCCACAACCTGTGAAGCACCTTATCTATACTATTTCTTACTTCGATTTCCAATAATTCGTAGGTCATAACTTGTCTATCTGTTAATTGACTAAGAATTAATAAAAAATCCTTTTTCTCAATTTTACCAGTATCAAATTCATTCAATACGTATTGAAACATCAACGCTAATGTTTCTGTTGGTAATAGATAGGGTAAATTCTCAATTTCTTTATGATCCATTTTTATTCCTCTTTATTAGGATGTGGAACTTCATTTAAGGATTAATTTTTTAGTCCAAGTTCATCTTTTTTTAATTGTTGATTCCCTATTTTTGTTTAAAATAAGGAAAAAATTCCCATTTTTTTGATAAAATCGTTTGCGTAACGCTTCGAGAAACCAATCTGACATTTCGTATCTCTCTCCCATGTGTTAAGAGAGAGGAATGGAAATTTATCGTTGTCTGCAGACAAGCTGGACTATTTTACTTTTTTGTCTTAGATTTCGATTGTACCAAAAAAGCTCGTTCCTACTTTTAAGATTCAAGTTGGAATAAGCTTCGTGAAATTTCGTTTAGTTATGGGGAAATTTCAATGGATTTTTAAAAGAGTTATTCCACTATTAGGAAAGTCGACTTAATACTTTTTTAATTCGCATTTCTAGTTCTAATTTTTCTTTTTCTAGCAATTGTTCTTCAAAAATATCTGCTATGTTAAACTGCTGTAATTCTTGTTTAATTAGTTTTAATCCATCGATCTTTGGTAGTCTTTGGTTTAATAAGTTTTCAGCTAGTGTGGTATACACGATTACTTTTTCACTTAATGTATTTTTACAATCACGTTCAAATCGCTGAAATACACTAGAAAAAATTTCATCGGGCAAGACATTCTCTTCGTAAATTTGGTTAAAGAAAACATTAACTTCATTTGTCAATTCACCGTAATACCAACATACTCTTGGATAATAGTCTAACATCTTATTTTCCAACTCTTGTAATACAAAATTCTTACGATTAAATAAGTCACTGTATTGCTCAGTGGTTAATTTTTGTTCTTGCTCAATTAAATTAAAATTCAGTTCAGATAATCTTTTGCTTAAATTATTTTTAACAGTATACAAAACTCTTGGAAGAGTTAATAATATCTCCCCGTAAACGACATTAATTAAAGCCTTATCTGTTTCACTTCTATTCATCAATCCTTCAAAATCATAGAATGTTCTTGCAATTGCTTCTTTACTACTCATCATTTCCTCGTTTTTATAATCCTGGTAATTCTCAAGAATACTATCAATTAACTCATCATAATTCCAAGCCATTTCTTAACCACCTTATTCAATTATTTAGGGTTAATAGTTATGTTATTATTATGGATAACCTCAATTTTAACGTTAGGATATTCTTTGTCAAATTGTTGGATGATTTCGTTACAACTTCCACATGTATCTTTTTCAGTGAAGAGTTTGATATTTCCTGATGCATTGTGGTTATCACCTAATCGATCTGCTACATCATTTAAAATTTTATACTCTGTATCCCCATCTCTCATATATATATTTCCTTCTGCATCTGGAGCTTCAGTTGCCTTGAATTTTGGATTGTCGGGTTTGAAAGAGAACTCTTCAGTTCCAGGTATTTTTTTAGCAGAGCTATGAATTTTACTATGGGCATAAAAGTCTTCCTTCTTAACCCCGGACACCTTCACTTCTGCATATGCGAAGTTACCTGTTTCTTTGTATTTGTTTGACAATCGACCTCTAGCCTTCGCGACCTCATCAATAAAATGTTGATCCATTACAGAATCGATTCGGCTAGTTGGAAATCTGTTTACTGTTCCCTGAGCAACACCGCCTGGCTTCTCAACTTTATTAGGTTTTGAATTTGAAGGGTGGGGTGACTCTGTTTTTTCGTTTATAATTTTAGGTCTTGGATAAACCGGTTCTTTAACTGGCGGATTTAGTATAGTTTTCGGCTTGAAAAATGAACCGGCTCCCTCAACGATCGCTGCTACACTAATGATATTGGACAAATGGTCTGGTGACAAAGGGTCTTCAGGTGTCAAAGCTCCGCGTATAGCTTCTGTTATTCCAAATGTAGCAAAATTGATTGCGTCACTACCAGAGTTACCTTGATTACGTGCGCGCTCCATATAGGCTTGATACAATCCTTTAGGTATACCAAATGACCAATAATCTAAAAATTCACCAATGGAGTTTAATTGATTTTGAGACCTTACGTTATTAGCCTGCTCTATGCCTTTGTATAATTCAGCTAGGCTGTTTGCTGTTTTTTGAGAAGCATGTGCCTGCTCCATGGCTAATTGACTTTTTATCATCGCGCTGCTACCTGTATAATCCAGGTAACGATCCCACCAAGACTTAGGCTTCTCAGCTTGTTGTTTAGGCTGTTGCTGTGCCATGCGACTGTCGTAATCGGCTCTCCAGCGTTTTCTTACTTCTTCCGGAACCTGCTGATACGCATGAACCATGGCATTCGATTCTTTAAGCAGGTTCTGTACTAGTTCCAATGTGCCGCCGGAATGCGCTATATGACGGGCGCTCGTAAACACTTTCCCAAGAATCCATTTGCTATAATAGGCTTGTTTAGCTTTCTCATGCTCGTGTATACTAATCAACCCTTGCGTGGCCAAACCCGCCAAGTATTTTAACGGATGAATACCGTTCCCCTTACCGCCTCCAACGATAGGGGTTCCTTTGCTACGAACAGGGATCGCTGCGGTTGCTTTCAGAATCAAACCCGCTGCAGGTCCACTTAGCGCTCCTACAACAACGCCAGCCACTTTCCCCATTACCGGAATGGAGCCTAATAGCTTGGATACTGTCCCCATCATGGCATTCGCTTGTTGAAGCTTTGCTGGACTGGTGACTTTTGCTTTAGGAGGAGAGGCTTGGCTGCTTGATGATGTCTTAGCTGCTGATGGAGCTTGCGCCGCCTGATATGCTTTGATGCTCATCAATGGAGGTTCTGGAACAGGAGGGAGGTCAGCTACGAAAACTGGAGCTTTTACCGTACCTTCTTGATAAATCACTGGGGCTTTGGTGTCTGTCTCACCATCCAATACCATGCTGCTGGCTCCACCTTTTAAGTATAGCGCCGTTCCAGCTTCCAGTGAAAGTTCCTGTCCAGCAACAAGCTTCACGTGACCACCTTGAATTTGCACATTCCCGGGACTGTCAATCGTAATTCCATTACTTTCATTCAGTGTTATGGAAAATTCACCGGAGGTGGATAGGTTCAGTTCATGCTCAGACATTTCGACACCACTACCTTGCACATGTTGCCATACCTTTACATTTGGCTGTCCATTTGTGTGGCGTTGTTGTCGCAGCGAATCAGTGACATAGGCATCCTGTTCGCGGTGTGTGGGCAGATACAATTCCACCTGTTCCCCGATCTCAGGCATATCGTACCAGCCACTGTGTTCTTCGGCGACATAACGGGTAGACACCGGAAACCAGCAGGCTTTGACAGGATCTTGTTTCGGATCGATGTCCAGTTGAAGCTGTACAAAATCCTGCTGTACCTTCAGCACCGTTCCTGTCAGCGAAATTCCAGTAGCCTGATCGTTTTCATACCGTGCATAGCGGATATCTTGTTCGGCTTGAAGATCGTAACGGGTACGCAGTAAGCCATCTGCTAAGGTTGTCACGGCTCGAACCACGACCAGTTCTTTTCCTTGCCCGATAGGTAACGTGATGAGGTCGCCCAACGCATAGTATTGCAGGCTTTCGATCATATAGGTGATATATGAGCCAGCACGTTCTCTCAGCTTTTCCGCATCCCGTTCATGAAACGTTTTTCGTACACGATAAAATACATCCCGTTCTACCTTATGCTGCTTGCCTTCGGGCATCCCGAAGAAAACCTTGGGCGAAGCTGCGGTTACCTCTGGCACAAGTACGGAACCAAAGCGAGAAGCGAGGCGTTTTAAAAACGCCCAATCAGTTTCCTCATATTGTAAAACAAATGTCTCTAGTTTGGCATAGTGGCTTACCGTATCAATGGCATCTCCGTACTGATATTTTCGAACCAGCGTAGTGACCAGATCATCATAAGTACGGTGAATATCTTGATAGGAGCGTCTTTTA
>NZ_JCAJRU010000064.1:0-21631 GCF_059447605.1 Paenibacillus sp. N119s
AGACGACCAGCCATAATGAGGCACTAAATCTGGGGCAGGTCATCTCGGATTATACTGTCAAGCTAACCAAGCAAAGTCGTGCATTTTTCTGGCTGGACAGTCAGGAGGAGGATGCACCGGCAAGCAGCCAGACAGGCTGGACAGTAGAGGAAGAGGAGCAGCTATTTGAGGAACTGGGGAATTACCGGGAGGAGTTCAGGGAAGAACGCGAGCCATTCTTTCGACATCTGCCGGAATGGGGCGACTTCCTTATGATCACTGTACCGATGACGACCCGCTTTGTAGCGACGATTGGCCTTAAGCTGGGACCGGATCAAAGTTTGACGGGGAGACGCTGGCTCGTACAGCAACTGATATTCCTAGCTGAGCTGAGTGCTGTGTTTTTGGAGCGGTATGAACTGGAGCGTATCGAGAATCAGTTGATTGTGACGAATGAGCAGAACCGGATCGCCAATGAAATGCATGACAATGTCTCACAAAGTCTTTTTGGTATTGTGTACGCAACGCATTCTCTCCGGCAGACTTGGTGCCATCAGCCTAAGGAGCAGGTGGAGGAACAAATTGATTTAATCCAGCAATCTGCAAACCAAGCGGTTAGAGAGCTGAAAGGGGCAATTCATAGTCTAAGCTCGAAAAAAAGCGGAGGCTCAACTTGGTTGGGGTCAGTGAAAAGTCATCTGCATACACTCTCCAAGCTGAACCATGTACAAATTGATTTTGACATCCATGGTGATCATTATTCACTTCCGTATTTGTACCAAAAGGCTTTGTTCCGCATCATTTCCGAAGCGGCGGGGAACGCAATCCGTCATGGATTGGCCAAGCGAATTGATGTGAAGTTAAAATTGACGCCCCAAGTGATTAGACTGTCTATTCATGACGACGGAGTAGGATTTGAGACGGCGAGAATGGTAGCAGGAGGTGAGGCGGTCAGTGCAGGCGGGGGCCTGGGCATGATGAATATGGAATATTTAGCTCAATCGATGGGAGGCGAATTTGATATTTCAAGTCGAATCGGAGAGGGAACACAGATTCGATTGTCCATTCCGGTAAATGCTTATGAATGAGGATTTTGCAAATCCTTGAATACAATATGTGAACATTCTGCAATACAAAATCTGCGGTAACAATCGGATACATAGGGATTATGCAAATCCTGAACTGTAGACAGGAGGCCGAATCATGAAAATTGTCATTGTCGATGATCATCCTTTAGTACGGAAAGGACTCGCTGCGGTTATATCCATGCAGCCCAATGTTCAGTTCGCGGGAGAGGCCCAGAATCAACAGGAAGCGCTTGTAGTGATCGAGGAAACGAATCCAGATTTAGTGCTGCTGGATTTGAAATTAGCTGATGAATCAGGCCTGGATATTATCAAGATAGCGCGCGGACGCGGGTTCAAAAGCAAATTTATTTTGCTGACCTCTTCTGCAACACGTGAAGACTTTCTGAAAGCAGAGGAAGCCTCTGTGGACGGTTATGTACTTAAGGAGGCTTTGCCTGAGGAATTAATTTACGCGATTCATCTTGTCAACAAAGGACGCAAATATTATGATCCGGCTATTCTCGAAAATAAACTGCGTGAAGATGCAGGCAATCTCACGGACGATCTGACACCCAAGGAAAGGGAAGTGCTGGTTGAGCTGGGGCAAGGGGCTTGCAATCGTGAAATAGCATCTCGGCTATTCATCAGTGAGTTCACCGTCAAAAAGCATGTTAGTCAGATCTTGGCCAAGCTGCGTTTGGCGGATCGTACGCAGGCAGCATTATATGCGAATGCGATTGGTCTGGCGAAATACGAGCCAACCAATATAATGATGCGCTAATCCCATATGCAACGCTATAATTTCATATTCGAGTGGTATGGGAAAAGTAGAAAAAGCCATAAAATCACCAAAACTGGTGGTTTTATGGCTTTTTCGCTTTCATTTTTCCACAATCGACAAAGTATGGTACAAAAGTATACCATGCCGTATCCAAAAGTATACATCCCCCTTCCCCTGTAGTGAGGGAGAAAGTGCCGTTCGGTTCCATGTCGTCCATACAACGGATTGTTACAATTAGATCATACTTAAAATAAGAAGAGAAATTGTATGGGAGGGAGGATTTTTGTGGAGAAAACCATTTTGGATTATTTAGTCCTGATCAAAAAAAGATTGTGGCTGATTGCGATTTTTGTCATTCTTTCATGTGTAACGACTTACATTGTGAGTGACAATGTCGTAAAGCCAGTCTACTCCGCTTCAAGCCAACTGCTGGTTAATCATATTTCCGCCAAGCAGGGGAGTAACAATCTGAATGACGTCAACACAAGTCTTAATTTGGTGGAAAGCTACAAGCAAATTCTCACTTCACCTAAAATTATGGACGCTGTGGTAGCGACTCATCCTGAGTTCCATTTGACGTCGCAAAAGTTGGCAGAGAAACTGCAGATTAAATCCTCGGATAAAAGTCAGGTGATCGGCTTGACGTTTGAGGCAGGTAGTTATTCTCAGGCCGCAGCGGTTGTAAATGCAGTAACCCAGAAATTCGTGCAGACGGTTCCGGGGTTGATGGAGTTAAATAATGTGAAAATTTTAAATGAGGCGGACCCTCAGGCCAATCCTGACCCGATTAATGGGAATCCGCTCATGAATATTGCGATTAGTTTTCTCGTATCGCTCATGATTGCGCTGGGCACGATTGTGTTCCTGGAAAGCATTAACGGCACGCTGCGCACGGAAAAAGAAGCGGATGCAGACATCGGCATTCCGGTAATTGCATCGATCCCTGTCATTCGCAAGAAGGACATCGATGGAGTGGCCGGAAATTCCAAAGAACGGGTAGGGGAGCGTAAATATGCTGCGATTGAATGACATGTTGATTACAGAAAGTAATCCATCATCGTATATCTCGGAATCATTTCGATCCCTCCGTACATACATCCGGCAACAGGTGATTGGACAAAAGGACCGTGGGACGGTTCTTTTGCTAACCTCGCCGGAAAGCGGAGCGGGGAAAACAACACTGATTGCCAACATCGGAGTTTCCTTTGCTCAAGAAGGAAAAAAGGTAGCTCTGGTGGATTGCAATCTGCATAAGCCAGCGCTGCACGAGATATTCGGAATGGAGAATACCGGAGGTCTATCGGCTTATTTGCGCGGTGGGGCTTCTTCCAAATCTATCGTTAGGCATGGTGGCCTGGAGCTATCGGTTATTCCTGGTGGGGACAGTCTGTATAACGCAGCAGATCTGCTTGGTAGCGAACGCATGGCAGAGCTGTTGGAAGAGCTCAAACGTGAATATGACATCATCTTGCTCGATTCGGCGCCAGCGCTGAATTATACGGATGCCCGCCTGGTTGCAGGCTTGACGGATGGTGTGATTCTCGTGGCCAAGCATGGCCGGACCAAGCGGGAAGATCTACGCAAAACAAAGCAACTCATGGAGCAGGCCAGTGCGACGCTGGTTGGAATTGTGATGAATCAGGTGAAGTAAGCAACACCAAAATTCGATGAAGCAAGGAGAATGAGTGCGATGATGAAAAAAGTGAAGAAGGCCATTATTCCAGCAGCAGGATTGGGAACGCGCTTCCTCCCTGCCACCAAGGCAATGCCTAAGGAAATGCTTCCAATTATCAATAAGCCTACGATTCAATATATCGTGGAAGAAGCGATTGCCTCTGGTATTGAGGACATTATTATCGTTACGGGTAAAGGGAAACGTGCCATTGAGGACCACTTTGACAACGCATTTGAGCTGGAATCCAAATTGCTTGAGGACGGTAAGCTGAAGCTTCTGGAGGAAGTACAGCGTTCTTCGGGAGTGGAAATCCATTACATTCGCCAGAAAGAACCAAAGGGCCTTGGACATGCGGTATGGTGCGCAAGACGCTTTATCGGGGACGAGCCATTTGGTGTGCTGCTGGGTGACGATATCGTAACAGGCCAGACACCTTGCCTGCGCCAGCTGATGGATCAATATGAAGAAACACAAAATTCTGTTATCGGCGTACAGCGGGTACCCCAGGAATTTACGAACCGGTACGGCATCATTGAACCGGATCAGCAGGACGGACGATTGTACCGAGTGAATAATTTTATTGAAAAACCGGCTCCAGGCACAGCCCCATCCGATTTGGCTATTATGGGTCGTTATGTGTTCTCGCCGAAAATTTTCAAATATCTTGATCTTCAGGAAAAAGGAGCTGGCGGCGAAATTCAGTTGACGGACGCGATCCAAAAGCTGAATCAGAGTGAACGTGTATACGCCTATGACTTTGAAGGCACACGTTATGACGTAGGTGAACGTCTTGGATATATTTTAACCACTCTTGAGTTTGCGCTTGCCAGTGATGATTTGAAGTATCCGGTTATGGAGGCTATGAATGAATGGCTAAAAAAGACCGAGAAAGCAACCACAGTGGGTTGAGAGGAGGTACGTCAGCATGAGCATGGAAAATTTACCGGAGGATGGCGAGGCTGTCATGTCAGGTAAAGCGTTTTACATGCCATACGGAAATACACAAATTCAGGATAAAACGTCCTACCTGGTCACAAAACGCCTCCTTGATATGTTGCTGTCTTTCGTGGGCTTAATCGTTTTGCTTCCGCTTTTTGCAGTGGTGGGCATTTTGATTAAGCTTGAAGACCCAAAGGGAAGCGTATTTTTCAAGCAGATTCGGGTGGGCAAGAATGAGAAGTTATTCAATATGTATAAATTCCGTTCAATGGTGTCCAATGCCGAGGAACTGAAAAAGGACTTGATGGAGCTGAATGAAGTGAGCGGCGCCATGTTCAAAATTAAGAACGATCCTCGGATCACAAAAGTTGGCAGTTTTCTGCGCAAGACGAGTATTGATGAGATTCCGCAGCTGTGGAACGTGTTGGTTGGAGACATGACTTTAGTGGGTCCGCGGCCGCCGTTGCCCAGCGAGGTTGAGCAATACTCCGATTATGACAAGCAGCGCCTGATTGTAACACCAGGATGTACGGGTTACTGGCAGGTGAGCGCACGTAACAGTGTAGGCTTCGAAGAAATGGTGCAAATGGATTTGAAGTATATTCATGTTCGCAATACGTGGCTCGATCTAAAAATCATCATGAAAACAGGCGTTAAAATGCTGTTCTCCAAGGATGCATACTGATGGATGCATTTAAGCGAAGTCCCGCAGTGTCCGTCGTTATTTGCACCTATAACCGGGCGGACCTGCTGGAGAAAACGTTAATGTCTCTGCTGAAGCTGGAAGACCTTGCACTGGCTGAGATCATTGTGGTCGATAACCGATCCACCGATCATACAGCAGCAACGATCAAAAGATTTACCGTTGCACATGGCCAAGACATTCATCTTCGGTATCATTATGAGCGCGAACAAGGACTGTCTGCCGCTCGTAATGCAGGCATTACGTTATCAAAAGCAGACGTCATTGCTTTTCTGGATGATGATGCAATTCCGTGTGTTACATGGCTGCAAACGATTATGTCGGCCTTTGGGAACAATCCCGAGCTGACGGCTATGGGTGGGAAAATTGATCCTAAGTTTGAGACGGAACGGCCGAGCTGGTTGACGGGTCCGCTTGAATTGCCTTACACGATTATTGATCTGGGGCAATCTGTCCGTGAATATCCGGCGGGGCTGAATCCATTTGGAGCGAATATGGCTATGCGCAAAACGGCTTTCGCCGCCGTCATGTTCCCGCTCCACTTGGGCAGAAAGGGAGATATCCTACTATCTGGCGAAGAATCGTGGGTGTTCGAGCAAATCCGTAAAAACGGTGGAACAATTATGTATCATCCGCACATGGCTGTAGAACATTTTGTTCCAGCTTCACGCTTAACAAGAGAATGGATTATGAACCGCTACTATTGTCAAGGCATGTCCAACGCTGCTCAGGCCGCAGGTCTGCGCGGGAACGCGATGCTGATGGCAAAAGTGGCAGCCAAAGCATTATACATCACGGTGGATTCCCTGCTGGCACGTACTGAGGGCAGGAAGCTGTTGAACCGGTGCAGGCTTGAAAATATCCGCGGAACGCTGGATACCCTGCGCAACCGGAAAAGCGAGTCAGCTGCGGGGTGAAAAATTGAACATGAGTAACTATCCTTGGACTTCTAGAATAAACACTATACAGCATGTTTTTATTTTTCTATTGGGCGCTCTTGCTGTAGGAATTGCAGCTACCTATCAACCTGTGGTCAGTATTGCTGCGGTATGCTTACTACTTTTGTTGGCTGTGTCTATCCATCATCCTGAGCGCATCAGCTATGCGGTGTTGCTAAGCACAGCGGTCTCGGTCGATTCTCTGTACCAGGGTGGCGTGTTTGGCATTGAGATCTTGTCATTGTACAAATTGGGCATTTTGGCTCTGTTAGTGCCATGCATGCTCGTATATGGCATTCGTCTCAAGTTCAGCTATCCGGTCTGGGCATTGGTGATCATGCTGGGGATTACATTTGGATTTTCGGCATGGCTGCCTTTGTTAACGACCTCGATTGCCGTCAAGGCGTTCGTGGGACTATCCCTTCCCTTCTTTTTTTTACTGATCCAGTGGAAAAAAGATGTGGCGGAAAAGCATATTCGACTGATTAGCCTGTTGCCGATTATTAGTGTGGTCATAGGATTAGGTTTGCAGGTTTTAGGGTTGCATTCCTTTACAGATGTGGAATTTACGGGCGCAGTCAGAGTACAAGGAGCGAATATACCGCCGCATTTGGCAATGCTCTCCTTTCTCGGAATTGCTGTCTCTCTGATTGAGGTCAAGCGCAAACCTAAGCAAGCTACCTTTTATTACACAGTATTGGCACTGAACTTTCTAATTTTAATCGCCACCGGTACACGTGGGCCGATTCTGGCGTTGTTATTAATGCTTGCTGTGTACCTGTTTGATATTGCCCGTCAGTACCTCAAGGGAAAAGTCAATTATTTGCTACCGCTGGCCGGATCGTTTTTGGTTGCTCTGGGGGCGGTGGCCCTGCAATGGAACAATTTAAAAAAACGCTCCTTCGAACGGGAGACCGATACAGGCATTGACCTGTCGGGACGCTCGGAGGCATGGGAATATTTTTTGAACAGAGTACATGATTACCCTTGGTCAGGAAGAGGTCTTGGCGCGGTAACGGTTGCGAACGACGGGACGTTATTCAATGGCTTTGTTGTACCGCATAACGAATATATACGCTTTTATTTTGATACCGGATATATCGGTTGCGGGCTATTAATGCTTTCATTGCTGATCGTGTTCGCTCTTATTTACCGGTCACTTGCCAAGTCTATCAAACCTTATTTTGCAAGTTTAATTGCAGGTTTTCTGATCTACTCGTTTTCAGATAATACGTTGTCGACGGTTCAGATGATTATTCCGTTTTGCTGGTATTTGAACGCATTATACCAGACATCTACTCAAACCGATTTTCGCAAAGAGAAGTGATACGATGAGCAGAGTGAACATGTTCGATGTCAACTTTGATAATTATGATTTTAATGATCTACTCGAATTTATAGATACTTCTATTGAGCATCAGCGTCATTCCTACATTTTGACCTGTAATGTCGACCATGTGATCAAGCTTCGCAAGGATGATGAATTCCGCAAGGTATATTCGGATGCCGGAGCCGTAGTGGCCGATGGAATGCCTATCATTTGGGCGTCTAAGTTACTGAAAAAGCCCCTCAAACAAAAGGTGTCAGGGTCCGATTTGTTCACCCGGCTTGGAGAGGCTTTTGAAGATCGAGGCTACCGTTTGTTTTTTCTGGGTGCAGCTGATGGTATTCCTGAAAAGGCAATGCGCAATCTCCAGGAATCCTATCCGAACATGAATGTGGTGGGCTGCTATTCTCCCTCTTATGGTTTTGAGAAAAACGAAGAGGAGAACAGATACATTATCCAGTTGCTTCAAGAGGCTCGCCCAGACATCGTTTTTGTAGGTGTAGGAGCACCGAAGCAGGAAAAATGGATTTACAGATATTACGAGACTTACCGCGCTCCGATTTCGATTGGGGTAGGAGCGACCTTTGATTTCCTGTCAGGAAATGTAAAGAGAGCACCGGAGCTGATGCAGAAGACAGGATTTGAATGGTTTTGGAGATTGTCTCAGGAGCCTAAACGTTTGTGGAAAAGATATCTGATTGAGGATTCCCAGTTCCTCGTTCTGCTGTTTAAAGAGATGTTCAAGCGGAAACGGGTGAAGGGAGGCCAGGGGTGAGAAACATAAGTCGGTTGGCAGATCAGCAGCTTTCCATCTGGCTAGGAAATCGGCGCGGAATTGGCATGATCGGCATGGGGGTGCTGGCTTGTATGCTGCCACTCGCCATCGGATTTGCCAGCGCCAAGATGAATCCCACCATGAGCCAACAGGGGGCCATATTGCTGGCGCTCGTTTTTCCGGCCTTCCTGCTGGCGATCTTGCAATCACGGCTTCTGATTCCTTACACATTGGTGGTGTGGGCAGTAGGCCCGGAAATCCGCCGAATTGCAGATTGGATGGAGGGAACGTATCACTCGGTGTCCCTGCTGAGCGTGGCGCCACTGCTGGTAAGCAGCATGTTGATTATTCCTGTGTTGCGGGGTATTCATCTGGCGGAAAAGCCATTAACCCGAATTGCTGTATTTTTCGGCATAGAATTAGCCTACGGAAGTATGGTCGGGTTATTCAAAAATGGCATCGTTTTTGCATATGATTTGGCTAATTATGTGGTTCCTTTGCTTCTATTGCCTTATCTAGCGATTAAGCCTATGAAAGCAAGAGAGCTGGATCGATTGCTGTATTCATATGCCAACATTGCTGTCTTTGTCGCGATATACGGCATAATTCAGTACTTGATGGTACCGCCTTGGGATGCATTTTGGATGAATCACGTGGAGATGAATTCCATTGGTGTGCCAGAACCGCTTCAAATCAGAGTATTTTCTTCCCTGAACTCTCCTGGTCCATGCGCTATTTTCCTGGCAATGGCCCTTGTACCGATGCTGATGGAAAAACGGTGGCGAGGCACTTTGGGATGGGTTGGAGTCCTGCTGACAGTCGTGTGTCTCTTGGTCACGCTGGTACGTTCTGCCTGGCTGATTGCATTCGTCATGTTGCTGGCTTACATCCTCAGTTCATCCTCCAAAGGAAAGTGGAAGACCCTGTTTCAATTGGCTGTCGTCGGCCTTCTTCTCTACTTTATAGTTCCAAAACTTCCGGGGGCAGAAGGTTTGGTGGCTCGCATGCAGACGTTGACAGATATTCAAGAGGATCATTCGTACAATGAACGTCTGGATTTACTGCATACGATGCTTCCGGCGATTACTAGCAATCCAGTCGGGCAGGGGATCGGGAGTGTAGGAATTGGAACCAAGCTTGATAACGGCGGCGATCTCGGTGAACTTGGGATTATGGATAATGGATATATAGCCATTTTCCTCACCTTCGGTATTTGCGGAGCATTCTTTTTCTTCGGTGGTCTGTTCGTTATCATCAAGCGCCTTCTCGTCCGTATTGCCGAACGGAATTCCAGTCAGCCTTATATCAGACTGGCGTTGGCTACATGGGCCGGAGCTGTAGCCAGTCTCATATCGGATAATGGTTTCCCCGGTATGCGCGGCTATTTGATCTGGATGATGATCGGAATAGGACTATGGGCAAAAGACGTCATCGCGGAAAGAAGGTAAAGGCTGTGCAAAACTTACAAGCATTATCCGCACCTGTCCGGACACTATGGTCCACGGTGATTCGGTTTGCCAAAAGCAAAGATAACAGCTCTGCAGCAGTAAAAACGATGATATTCAGTATGCTGATTCTCGTCGTGAATATGCTGACTGGTGTGCTGACGGCACGATTCTTGGGTCCGACTGGACGCGGGGAACAGACAGCGATGGTGAACTGGTCCCAATTTCTTGCCTTCTGCATGAGCTTCGGTGTTCCGTCTGCGTTGATTTACAATGCCAAAAGGAAGCCTGAAGAAACAGGCAAGCTGTATGGTCTGGCTTTGCTGCTGGCCACGGTGTTTGGGGGAGTAGCGACACTCATCGGAGTATTTCTAATTCCTTATTGGCTGCGCTCTTTCTCTTCATCGGTCATACTGTTCGCGCAATGCTCTATGATGATGTGTCCGCTCATAGCGATTTCACAGGTCAATAATGCATTGCTTCAAGTTCGCTCGGAATATAAACAATACAATTTATTCCGGTATCTGGTACCCCTAAGTACGCTGCTGGGTCTGGCGATTCTGATCCTGACAGGAACGATGAATCCGTACACCTCAGCATTGGCCTATTTATTACCAGGCTTGCCGATCTATATCGGCGTTACGATACGAATGATTCGGCTGTACAAACCGAAGGTAAAGAACAGCTGGATGCAATTTAAAAATCTCTTTACCTACGGTATGGGTTCATACGGAAATGATCTGATGGGGCAAGTTTCCACTTATATTGACCAGATTTTGATTGCGGGTCTATTGAGACCTGCTGATCTGGGGCTATATGCGGTAGCGGTCAGCCTGGCCCGGATGGTGAATGTATTTTCAACCTCAATCATTGTCGTGCTGTTTCCCAAAGCCTCCGGTCTGGATAAGGAAGAAGCGGTAGCCATCACCTTTCGGGCATTTCGAATAACTTCAACGGCAACCATTCTGGCTGCGCTGATGTTAATGCTGATTGCTCCGTTCGTATTTACCTTGTTATATGGTCAAGAGTTTAAACAAGCGCTTACGGTATTCCGGTTTCTGGTGCTTGAGGTTGCTATCAGTGGAGGTACCATGGTGTTGGCACAACAATTTATGGCGTTGGGCAAGCCAAAGCTGGTTACCATTCTACAGGGTGTCGGATTGGCACTCGTCATTCCATTGCTGTCCATACTCGTGCCGAGATATGGATTGACGGGTGCAGGGATAGCAATGTTGTCTTCGGGGATTTTACGGTTCGTTTTCATTTTATGTAATGTTAAATTCGTTCTGAAAATGAAAATTCCAAGACTGCTTATTTCCAAACAAGATTTTCAATGGCTCCGATCAACGATGTCACATTACATCCGGAAAAAGCCAGTTAACGGTTAGATAAAGAAGGAGGCACCCGCTAATGAACCACATGTCTAGCGTTCCCGCGGACAACCGGATATCCGTAGTTATTATCGCTCAGGATGATGGCATTCGAATCACAGCAGCCATTAAATCCTGCCAGCCCTTTGCGGACGATATCGTCGTCATTGACGGAGGGAGCAAGGACAATACGATTCAGGTAGCTGAATCATTGGGCTGTCGGGTGTTTTCCAACCCATGGCCCGGTTATGCCAAACAACGCATGTTTGGTGTTGATAAAGCGGAATTTGATTGGATTTTTCTGATTGATACAGACGAAGTAGTGGATGCAGAGTTGCTTGGTGAATTGTTGAAAGTAAAGGAAACGCTCCACGATCCAGCCAAAGCCTATTCCGTATTTCGCATTGGCGATTTTCTCGGCAAATGGATGAACAAGGGTGAGTACTTGGTTCGTTTGTACAATCGGCAAATTTATGGCATTACCAATAGCCTTGTTCATGAAATGCCGGATGTAGCCTCTTCCCAGATCGTCAATCTGGAGGGCGTATTATGGCACTATGGCTTCCGCAGCATCAGTGATCATATGACTCGTTTTAACAAATATACGGATCTGGAAGCAGAGACGGCATTTAACAAAGGGAGATCCTTTCGGATTACCAGACTATTGTGGAGGCCTCCGGCCCGTTTTGTACAGAAGTATTTTGTTCAAGGCTTATATCGCAAGGGGTTGGCGGGTTTTTCCGTAGCCGTTTTCTGGGTCATGTATGAGTTTCTCGTCTGCTTCAAGCATTATGAGCTAACCAAGCGGAGAAAAAAGATAGAAATTGTGGATGACGGACATACCGAGCAGAAAGGAGAAACCAGCTATGTCGTACAATAACGGATTTCGTATTGCCGCCACGGGGCTCAGCTGGCCGTCCTTGCAGGCGGGCGGTCTCAACACATATTTCAAGTCCATCTGTGAGCAGCTTACGCTAGAAGGCAATACGCTGGATGCTCTCATCTGTAGTGATGAGCAGCCGCAGGCGCAAGACCGTATTCGGATTCATTCGATTGGCAGCAAGCAGCAGTCCATCTGGAAGCGCAGAGATCTGATGCAAAAATATGCAGCAGAGCTGTTCGACAAGCAGCCGATCGATGTGCTGTATTCTCACTTTGCTCCCTATGGTGTCGGACCGGCACTGGAGGCGAAAAAAAGAGGAATCCCCGTCGTTACCACTTTCCATGGACCCTGGACGGAGGAATTAAAGATTGAAGGACAGGGAATTAAGCATTTTCTAAAAACGACGTTGGCCAAATCCATTGAAATGAAAGCTTATGGTTTGGCAGATAAATTTATAGTGCTAAGCGAGACTTTTCGCGATATTTTACATGAGCACTATAAAGTTCCACTTAGCAAAATCCATGTGATTCCCGGTGCGGCAAATGTAGAAAGATTCCATCCGGCAGAGGATCGGGCAGCCGTACGAAAGCAGCTGAATTTGCCACAAGATGCGACGATTGTGCTAACCGTTCGTCGTCTTGTAAATCGCATGGGACTGTTACAACTGCTCGAAGCATGGAGACGAGTAACCGAGCGACATCCTGATCATCTGCTGCTGATTGGTGGGAGAGGTCCCTTGATGGAGGAATTGGCTTCCAAGGTGGCGGAATACAATCTTCATAACCATGTAAGGCTGCTTGGTTATGTGTCAGATGAGGAGCTGCCCTTGTACCATCAAGCCTCGAATTTGTTCGTTGTGCCAACACAGGCGCTAGAGGGTTTCGGTCTGATCACCGTCGAGGCGATGGCTTCGGGACTGCCCGTGCTGGCTACTCCTGTAGGCGGCAACAAGGAAATTTTAAGAGGATTCCGTCCTGAGCTACTATTCCAGGGGACGGACAGTGAAGCCATTGCTGAAGGGCTTCTGCGTGTCCTGGATCATCGTGAACTTCTACCGAATGCACGGGAATGCCGGGACCATGTCTTGAGCAGATACACATGGGGACATGTAGCGGAGCAGGTGGAAGAAGTGTTCCGACAGGTCCTTGACAGAAAGGCGGCTGCAAAATGATGAGAGTGGCTTATATTGACCATACGGCAAGATGGAGCGGCGGCGAAGTCGCTTTGTATAACATCCTGACGAATATCGGAGAACATATCGACCCGCTCGTTATTTTGGCGGAGGAGGGCGATTTGGCGGATCGACTTCGCCAGCGTGATATTGATGTGCGTATTGTTCCCTTAGATGATTCGATTCGCAATCGGGGACGGAATGCCGTTAATCTGGGTGCGCCTGCAGCAGCCTTTCGCTTGCTGGCTTACGGCAGAAAACTCGCGCCATTGCTGCGTGAGGAGAAAGTCGTGTGTGTCCACACGAACTCACTCAAGTCTGCACTATATGGTGCAGTAGCGGCCAAATCAGCGAAGCTGCCGTTGATCTGGCATATCCGTGACCATATCGGTCCGCCGTATCTGAAGCCGATTGTGGCCAAAGGGATTCGGCTGATGTCCCGCTTTTTGCCCAACGGAGTGATCGCCAATTCCAAATCCACGCTGAGTGCGTTGGAATTACCTCCGGACAAAAAGACGCTCGTCGTCTACTCCGCTTTTGCCAAAGCAATTACAGCTCGTGATTCGGCTGCGCATGTACGTGGCGATGACTCGTTTAACGTTGTATTGGTCGGCAGATTGGCGGAATGGAAAGGACAACATATTTTACTGGAAGCGGCCCGCTCTTTTTTACCAGATCAGCGTGTGAAATTCTGGCTGGCTGGAGATGCGTTGTTCGGAGAAGAGGAATACAAACAACGATTGGAATCCACGATGCGCGAATACGGATTGACAAACGTCAATCTGATGGGACACGTCGATGACATTCAGGGTCTGATGCAGCGCTGTGATTTGCTCATTCATACCTCCATTACACCGGAACCATTCGGTCAGGTCATTATTGAGGGCATGGCTGCAGGCTTGCCCGTGATCGCTTCAAATGAAGGTGGTCCCAAGGAAACGGTAGTACCCAATGAAACCGGGCTGCTCATTGAACCAGGAGACCCAGCCAAGCTGGAAGCAGCCATCCGCTGGATGCTGGAGCATCCACAAGAACGCCAGCAGATGGGTGAGAAAGGGATGGAACGGGTCAAGAAGCATTTTGTCATCGAGAACACGGTTAAGGATATAGTTCATTACTATAAGGGTTTGTTGGCAGGAGTCTGACCGACATTCGCGTTAAAGGATGATTCAGATGAAAATAGCGATAGCACATGATTACTTAATCCAAATGGGCGGAGCGGAAAGGGTAGTGGAGGTATTCCATGATATGTATCCGGAGGCTCCCATCTTCACAACAGTGTTCAGCGATGAGCGTCTGTCGCGTAACTTGAAGGATGCGGATATTAGAGCCACTTGGCTACAAAACATCCCAGGAGTGAAGGCCAACTTCAAAGGAGTGCTGCCGCTGTATCCCATCGCTATCCGTGATTTTGATTTTAGGGATTTCGACATTGTTTTAAGCTCCAGCAGCGCATTTATGAAAAGCATCCAGGTACCCAAGCATACGTTTCACATTTGTTATTGTCACACACCGATGCGATTTGCCTGGGATTACGATACATATATGGCCCGGCAGTCCAAATCCAACCTGCTCAAAAATATGCTAAAGCTGTACATGAACAGGCTGAAAACTTGGGATGCCAAAACTTCTCGCAACGTAGACCAGTTTGTCGCCAATTCTTCCGTCGTCAAGCGGAGAATTTTGCACTACTACCAACGGGAGGCAGATGTTATTTTCCCTCCTATCAATACATCCCGTTTTAAACGTGCTACAAGCATCGGTGACTATTATTTGATCGTATCCCGTTTGGTATCCTACAAGCGCATTGATCTCGCGATTGAGGCATTCAAACGTAACGGTCTCAAGCTGCGCATCGTTGGCGAGGGACCGGATCGTAAACGACTCGAAGCCATGGCTGCCCCGAACATTGAGTTCCTCGGCAGACTTGAGGACGAAGAGGTTAACAAGTTGATGGCGGAATGTCGTGCGCTCGTTTTTCCGGGCGAAGAGGACTTCGGTATTACCCCTCTGGAGGCGAATGCGGCCGGACGGCCCGTTATCGCTTTTCAGGGCGGGGGAGCACTGGATACGATTGTTCCTCATGTGAACGGCGTATTTTTCCGCAAGCATCAGGTAGACGATGTGCTGGAGGCCGTCGCAAAGGTTGAGCAACATGCATGGAATGTGGACGATATCATTAACCATGCTCGCAAATTTGATGAAGATAACTTCAAGGATCAATTGAAAAAGTATGTAGAACAAGCCTATGTGAACTTTCTAAAAGGAGGATGAACGGAATGAAGCTGGCTGTAATCGGTACTGGATACGTTGGGCTCGTCTCGGGTGTATGTTTTGCGCAAAAAGGTAATGAGGTGATTTGTGTCGATCTGGAGCAGTACAAAATCGACATGTTGAATCGTGCGGAATCTCCGATTTATGAACCGGGTATTGAAGAATTGATCGCGTTGAATCTGGAAGCTGGTCGTTTGGAGTTTACCTCGGATTTGGCCGATGCGGTACGTCGATCGGATGTTGTCATTTTAGCGGTAGGTACACCTTCACTGGCTAACGGCGAGGCGAATTTGTCTTACATTGAACAGGCGGCCGCTGATGTCGGGAAAGCCATGAACGGGTACAAGATTATTATGACCAAGAGCACCGTACCTGTCGGAACAAACGAAAAGATTAAGGATGTAGTCGCTCGTCATACGAGCTTGTCATTTGATATTGTATCCGCGCCGGAGTTCCTGAGAGAAGGTTCAGCCATCAATGATACGCTTTATCCAGATCGCATCATTATTGGTTTGGACAATACAGGTTTGCGTGAAACAATGGTCACTCTGCATCAAGTTTTCACAGATAAAATCTATGTGACGGATATCCGCAGTGCTGAAATGATCAAATATGCCTCCAATGCGTTTCTGGCAACTAAAATATCGTTTATTAACGAGATTGCTAATATTTGCGAAAAGGTTGGCGCAGATGTTACCTGCGTAGCTGAAGGTATGGGTATGGACAAACGGATTGGTTCCTCTTTCCTGCAAGCAGGGATCGGATATGGGGGCTCTTGCTTCCCGAAAGATACGAATGCGCTCATCCAAATTGCGGGTAATGTAGACTATGAGTTCAAGTTGTTAAAATCGGTGGTCGAAGTGAATACCGACCAACGCTTTATGATTGTATCCAAGCTGCGTGAATCGCTGGGTCAGCTAAACGGCGTATCCATTGGCATTTGGGGCCTCGCCTTCAAGCCTAATACAGATGATATCCGCGAAGCTCCAGCACTGGAAATCGTAGAAACGCTCATTCAGGCAGGAGCCATTGTCAAGCTGTATGATCCGATTGCGATGGATAAATTCAAGGAGCGCGTGGATCATCCGAATATTGTATGGTGCTCCTCCCCGCAGCAAGCCGCCGAAAAAAGCGATGCTGTGTGCCTGCTAACGGATTGGGAAGAGTTCAAAAAAGTTGACCTCGTGCAACTGGGCTCCATTCTACACAAGCCAGTTCTGATTGACGGTCGTAACGTATTTACCGAGGAACAGATTCAAGGCTCTGGGCTGGAATACTATTCCGTAGGTCGTCCGCGGATGAGTGGGTGGAACAGAGATAAGGTGGAAGTTTAAAAAGTGACCGAAGTGACGATTAAAAAGTGACTGTGACAGTGTGGGAGACGCTATGCGTTCCATTTGATCTTCCGATCGCTGTTGCAGTGGGATTCTCTGGATTATATAGAACATTCTAATGTAAGAATCCCCCTGCAAAGGCGAACGCTAGCGCTTCTCCAGATTCAAATGGACCGCTCCGCTGCTTTCCGCACAGAGTCACGGTTTTTAACCTCCCATCTTATGGGATGGGGTAGGAAGGGTGGATCAGAAGGAGTGGCATAGTTGAGCCGCTCCTTCTGATCAAGGACGCCATGCGGCAATGCCGCACGCCCCCCTGTGGAGCAAGCTTACCATGCGGATACGCTATGCTGCTCCTTGTAGAGCAAGACGCCATTGCAGTTGCCGCAGGCAATCTTGGCAAGACGTTACGAAACCTCGATTACTAAAAAGCTTGCAAGCACAGCGGGCAAGCACCGAAAGCGTGAGACTTTTACAGGCTGACCGGACTTAATAATGTCCGGTCGTGCCTTTTGCACCACAAGGTATGATCGATATGATGCATTTTTGAGTAGCGCAGGAATGGATTTGAATCTGGAGAAGCGGAGCGGTCGCCTTTGACTTGGGATTCTTACATATAAATGTCTTACACAATCCGAAGAATCCCACGGCAACAGCGATTATAAGATCAAATCCAGACCGTAGCGGGTCACTCAACCTAGCCCCATTCGATCACCCACACATAATAGAGAGGAAGTGGAGAGATATGAAGCTCGTACTTTTGTCTGGTGGTTCCGGTAAAAGATTATGGCCGTTATCCAACGATTCCCGTTCCAAACAATTTTTGAAGGTCCTGGAGAGCCCGGAAGGGATTTCGGAATCTATGGTGCAGCGGGTATGGAGACAATTGGGAGACAACGGATTATCCGAATCCTCGTTTATTGCGACAGGAAGAGCGCAGGTCGAAATGATCCAGAGTCAGGTCGGACCGAATACGCGCATTATTGTTGAGCCGGAACGCAGAGATACCTTTCCTGCGATTGCACTGACAGCGACTTATCTATATTCCATTGCAGGTGTTTCGCCTGATGAAATTATAGCTATATTGCCTGTCGATCCTTATGTAGAGGATGCTTTCTTTGCTTCCGTAGCCCAACTGGAACATACACTTCAGGAGAGTGAAGGAAAGCTTGCACTAATCGGGGTTGTCCCTTCCTATCCTTCAGAGAAATACGGTTATATTATTCCGAAAAACGATGCCATTCAAGGTAGCACAGGCTACCGCGAAGTGAGCCATTTTCAAGAGAAACCCGACCGGGAGCAGGCGGAACGTCTAATGGAACGCAATGCTTTATGGAACTGCGGGGTTTTTGCATTCAAATTAAGCTATTTGCTGGATATTCTGGCAGCCAAGGGCTTGCCACTGAATTATGAAGAAATGCAAAAGCAATATGCATCTCTGGAAAAAATCAGCTTTGACTACGAGGTAGTCGAGAAGGAAAAAGATATCGTCGTTCTTCCATACAATGGTTTTTGGAAGGATCTAGGGACCTGGAATACACTCACAGAAGAGATGTCTCATCAGCAAGTGGGTAGAGGGGTAGTAACGGAGGATTGTGTCAATACAAGTCTTATTAATGAGTTGGACATTCCGGTGGCGATCATTGGAACAAATGATCTGATTGTAGCTGCTAGCCCAGACGGTATTCTTGTGACCAATAAGGCAGAAAGTCCACGCATCAAGGAAGTGCTCAAGGCTCATGATCAGCGTCCAATGTATGAAGAACGTCGTTGGGGGCAGTATCGGGTTGTAGACTATGTAAAGTATGACGAGGGTAATGAGGTTCTGACCAAACGAATCCGTGTACACAAAGGTAAAAATATCAGCTACCAGCTTCACTTCAAACGGAGCGAAATCTGGACTATTATTAGCGGCGAAGCGGAAATTATTTTGAATGAGAAGCTGCACAAGGTAAAGGCTGGTGATGTAGTCCGCATCCCTGAAGGGACGAAGCATAGCATTTTGGCTGTGACCGATGTAGATTTGATTGAAGTGCAGACTGGCTCTGAGTTGGTTGAAGAGGATATTGTACGCTTTTGTATGGATTGGAATGAAATTTCTCGTCATCAATTTATCTCATAATTATTTTCGTAAAAACGTAAAAAAAGAAAGTTAGATGAAAATTTATGACCTAAACTGTCGAAATTGGGCGAAAACCTGTAAATTCATGAACATGACCTATTAAATTTTGGTAAAAAAAAGTCGATACTTAGGTTAAGAAGGAATCCAAACTCCTTCCAACGATAAACGCAGCCCTGTCGAAAGGCAGATACGCAAAGCTAAAGGGCCTTCCCGTAAGGATGGCAGCCTGGCTACCGAAAGGAAGAGCGAAAGTGAGATTCAATTTTATTCCTCTGTATCGACTGATACGTCATGTACTCCCCGTTGTTATGCTTTTTTCTTTGTTTCCCGTCGGTTTTGGTGGTTTTCTGTCTGTGGTAAATGCCGCTTCATTACAACCTGTTAATTCGGACGCTTCTACTCAGGCCCGTGAACTATACAATTATTTACTCAGCATCTCTGGAAAAAAAACAGTCACTGGTCAGCACGATTATTTGGAGAGCCCAGATGAACTTAGCAACAAAGTCCAAAAAATCAGCCAGGCGTATGTGGGTCTGCACGGTTTTGAGATGGGAGCCATCTCTGGTCAATCTGACACTATAGAAGCAGCACAACGTAAAAATGTCGTCGATAGCGCTATTCATTGGAGCAGATCTGGTGGCATTGTGGCGATGACTTTTCATGAAGCGCTGCCGGGTAGGCCGCTGACTTGGGCCAATGTGCAGGCGAAAGTAAGTCAGGCGGAGTTCAATAAATACGTAACGCCAGGCACTGCGCAGTATAACCTCCTTATAGCCGATCTGGATAAGGTCGCTGTATCGTTAAAGAAGCTTCGTGATGCAGGGGTTCCGGTATTGTGGAGACCTTACCACGAAATGAATGGCGACTGGTTCTGGTGGGGAAACAAGAACAATTTCAATCAGCTATGGAACATCATGTACGACCGTTTTGTAAACACGCATCAATTGAACAACCTGCTGTGGGTGTGGAGTCCCAATGCTCCTAATTCCTACACTGTCCCGTATACTCCGAAATATCCGGGGGATGACAAATTGGATATTTTGGCAGTAGACATTTACAACAATGATTTTAAGCAAAGTCATTATGAAGGACTGCTCGGACTGGCACGGAATAAACCGATTGCCATTGGGGAACATGGTGAGATGCCTAGCTCTGAGGTGTTGCAGGCTCAGCCGAAATGGGTATATTCCATGACGTGGGGCAACATGTTGACCGAGAATAACACAACCAATCAAATACAGGATTATATGAAAGATCCGAGGAGTCTGACACGGGATGATGTGAAAAACGGGCTGGCAGCAATGCAACTACCTGGAACAGACATACCGACCTTACCGGATGAGGGACAAAGTGAGCCTATTCCGGCTCCCCCAGTAGTGGTCGTACCCCCAGCTCCGACTCCTCCTTCCGTTCCTGATGTGGTATATGTGAACGGGCTGCGGGGCGAATATTTCAACAATATGAATTTGAGCGGCAGTCCTGTTTTGATCCGTACAGACAGCAAGCTGGATTACAACTGGCGCGCTGTTGCCGCTGATCCTAAGGTAAATGCCGACCAGTTCTCGGTTCGCTGGACTGGTAAAGTCAAACCACAATACAGTGAAACCTATACGTTTACAACGATATCCGATGATGGTATCCGCGTATGGGTAGACGGCAAATTGGTGATTGACAGTTGGTTCAAACAAAGCTGGACAGAGCGTAAAGGCAGCATTGCTTTGGAAGCAGGTAAAATGGTAAATCTAAAAGTGGAATACTATGATGAAAAAGGCGATGCGATGGCTCGTCTGATGTGGGAAAGTCAGCATGAAGCGAAAGCGGTGGTTCCCGGAAACGCTTTGTTTCTTCCTTGATAGATACTCTTTCCCGGTCAAAAATTTTGAGGAGAGAGGGTGTATCATATGATGAAAAAATGGATGACCCATAGGTATGCGGTCGTATTATCCGGACTACTGGGTATCGCAGCTCTAGCCATGATCGTTTGGTTTATATATCCGCCTTCAAAAAGTGCAGAATTGCAGACAGATAAGGTAGCGGCGGCCAGTCCAGTATGGAAGCTGGGTCAGAGGGATGACTCTTCAGCGGAATTTAAAGGAGTGGTCGGTAGGGATAATATCGATATTTCTGCAGCAGCAGCTTCTACCGAATCATCCGCTAAAGCAACATTTTCGGCGATGTCGACAGCAGAGAGTACAACAGTTCCGGTATTGCTCAGCAGTGGAGATGTTCCTCCCGGATTGAATGCATCCACGAATCCAGAACTGACACTCCAGTATAAGCTGAATCAGATTCCTCCCAATGGTATGATATTCCGCGTCCGGATTTTGGATGCGGGCAAAGCTGTACCGCAGATGGCTGTTTTTTCAAATCATCAGCTGTCCGGAATTATTCAGATTGCCGGGGTATCCGGCACCGGAAGTACCTATAATTTCAAAAATAACTACGAGCTGTATATCCCCAAAGAACAATTGCAAAGCGGTGTTAACGTACTCAAGCTAAAGACAGCGCGCTGCCTATACTGCTCCTCTGCAGAAGATAAAAATGTGTGGTGGACTTGGGATGACTTGAGCTTGGAGACGTTAGCTTCCCCTGCGACTGAACCGGTACATGGTAAATATATACTGACCGGTACGAATGTGAACAATAAAGAATTTTATTATGATCAGGGTGCAGTTAAGCATCTGCCATACGTTCTCAAATGGCTGGGAATTGCCTATAGCGGCAACGTCATGAGGGTCACCTGTGCCAGTAATGTGGGCAAGGCATGCACAGACGTGGATGATTACTATCAAACATTAAAGCAGTATAATATGCAGTCGTCTGCTTTGTATCTATACACAGGTGATAT